>JBGCGI010000114.1:0-29697 GCA_045110715.1 Rubripirellula sp. | reverse complement strand
GCGCACCGGGCATATCCCAGGTGGTCCCGTTCGCTATCCTTCCATCGGCTGCTCGCTCTCGAAGTCCCTCCGAGAGCAAGCCGCCGAGCTACCGAGTTATGTCAGCATTGCACCGGGCGCGTTCGCAAGAAGTTCGATCAGCCCTGGATTCCTCGGGCCTAAGTTTGCAGCAACTTCGGTTGCATCAACCGGCGCTCCGACCGCCGATGCTTTCGCACAACTGCGAGTTGATTTTCTCAACCGAATCGGCGGCGTGAGCACACGTCAGCAAGACTCGCGTCTGAAAATTTGGGAGGCGATGCAAGCGAACTTCCTTAAGTCACGAGGCGCAGGAAACGTGGTCGCCCAAGATACGGTTTATCGATCTGCGATCCGAATGCTCAACAGTGATGCTAAAAACGCATTTGATTTGACCGAGGAATCGGATGCTGTTCGCGAGGCCTACGGTCGGGGGACGTTTGGGCAAGGATGCTTGATGGCGCGTCGATTGATCGAACGTGGTGTTCCGCTGGTTGAGGTTACATTGGGCAACGGTTTGGGTTGGGACACACATCAAGATAATTTTGCACAAGTGAAGCGACTCAGTGGCGAACTGGATGCTGGTTGGGCCACGTTGATGAACGAGCTTCGTGATCGTGATCTGTTGGAACGAACGACGATTTTATGGGCGGGCGAGTTTGGCCGTACGCCGGTGATCAACAGCAACGGTGGACGAGATCACTTTCCACAGGCGTTTTCCTGCGTGCTCGCGGGTGGCCGTGTCGCTGGCGGGCAAGCTTATGGCAAGACAAGCGAAGATGGGACCGAGGTCGTTGACGGCAAGATGGATCAACAAGACTTGTTGGCGACTTTGTGTGCGGCTCTTGGGGTGAATCCCAAGTCAGAGAACGAAGCTGAGGGTGGCCGTCCAATTGCCATCGCTGAGGGCAACGTGATCGATGAGGTCCTTTCTTGACACGCCCATCAACTCTGCTGCTGATCTTCCTATGCGTCGCATCCGCGTCGATCGGTTGCAAACGTCCGGACCCGGCAAAGGTCGCAGCCCGCAGTCCAACATCGACGGACACGCCTATTCTCGAGCAGGCGGAATTGCCAAGGTCGGACACTGCCAAACAAGAGGAGGGCGTGAGCGAAAAAGACGCCGGAATTGCAACGGAAGAACCGGAGCCATCCGAACTCACACAAGACTCTGAAGCGACGGATGCCCCCGTTTTTTCCGAAACGTTCGAGCCTGAACCAGAGCCGGATCCACCGTCCAAGACAGCCTATCGACTGTGGTTGCCAACTTCAGCGGGACCGCTGGTGGTAGGCGTTGAAATTTTGATCGACGAGCAGCCGCTTCGAGATGCGTTCGAACAGCAGGTCTCCGAAGTGATGGAATCTGCTCGGGAAAAAGACTCGCCGACATGGACACAGCTCTTCGATCTCGTCTCGGGAGACGCCACTCTGTTCGGACAGAGCTCTTCTCGTATCGATGAGAGTCAGCATCGAAATTTGATTCAACGATACGATCGAAATAGCAACGGTCGACCCGAGAGCGACGAGGTGATGCGTTTTCTCTTTCGCGACGCGAAGTTCTCGACTGAGTTTCGATTGGTGGGTACGGATTCGTATCGTGAGATCAATCGATCGCGTTCGGTTGTCTTTCAACAGTTGGATCAAAACAGCAATGGAAAGCTAGACGTCGAGGAGATCCGCCATGCCGAGGCCTCCCTGATCGCTCTGGACAAGAACGCTGATCAACGCATCGATTTTGAGGAAGTCGAGTCTGGCTCTGGCGATGACGATCAAGTCTGGAACAAACGTCGCTCTACCCAGTGGGGTGAGGTCGCGATGGACTTCAGTGGTTACGTCGATTGGTCCATGTTGGCATACACGCTGGACGAGATGCCCAACGAGGGACCGTTCGGGTTGGCACAAAATGGGATTGCCCGTTTATCTCAGCATGTGGGCGGATCGATCAATCGAAAAACGGCACGCAGCATCCTTGAGATCGAACCTGACTTGCAGATTCGAATTCGATTTCCTCGCATTGTCGGCGAGCCAATCGAGATTGAGCAGACATGGATGTCTGAGCAACTTGCTTCGATGGACGACGTCCAAGTCGAATCGAATTCAGGTCGATTCAGCCTGCAAAGTTCTGAACTAAGAGTTGTCTTTCAAGCAACCGATTTGCTGAATGCTCGGAATCCAATTCCCCCACAAGCGTTTGCAATGTTGGACGCCAACAATGATGGCGGATTGGATGAAGCCGAGATCCCTGAAGCGGCACAAGAACTTTATTCGTTGGCTAACTTCGACAAAGACGGTGATGGAAAGTTGACGTTGCGCGAAATCAACGAGGGCATGAACCCGAAACCTTCGATTTGGAGCCGTCAGGTTCGTGGTCGCGCTGCGGAGGTGCCCGACGGTGTGCTGGCCTGGCTCGATCAGAACGCAGATGGCTTTTTGTCGACTCGTGAAATTCAGGCGGCTCCTCGGTTGCTGGAGTCTCTTGGTGCCTTGGATGATCTCCGACCGATTCGTATTCCTGATACTTATGTCGTGCGGTTTGGACGAGGCGAACCGAGTCGTGAATCCGAATTGTTTCGCCTCGTTCAATCGTCAACCGACACAGATCAGCAGAATTTGATGCCGAGTTGGGCCCGAGCGATGGATTCCAATCGAGATGGAGATATATCCGCCGAAGAGTTCCCTGGCACGCGAGATCAGTTCGCAGAGCAGGACAAAAACTCGAACGGATTCATTGAACCCGGCGAAATTCTTTGAAAGCACCTTTCGAGATTCCCGCGAATCGTGGAGGTTTCGCCAATTGTGCAGATGCTTGACGGGGCTGTGCGCGGTGCGGCAGAAGGCGATAATGCGGATCCGATTCGATCACCACTCGCGGTGGTCGGAACGACCGAATGAACATTTCAAACTGCCGTCTTTCTTCCAATCTGCTCCTGGAGCACACAGAATGTCACGTTTGTTTTTGGGCAACGCGTTTGCCTTTGCACTGATTTGTACTTTCAACGCGTCGTTTGGCTTGGCTGATTCCGCTCAAGATGATGGGCTCAAGCAGGGCGACTCGATTGGTGTTTTCTATGTGACCAAGGTAGCGGGCGCCGATGATGACGGTGTCGAGCCTGGAGAGGATCTTTGCTACAGATGCCGCTATGGTTCTCGACCGATGGTGATGGTTTTTGCCCGTGAGACCGGAGGCAAGGTCAATGAGTTGCTCAAAGCAATTGATTCCGCGATCATCGCAAACGAAGAAGAGGGATTGCGTGGCCTGCTGACCTTGATGGGCGAAGACGCAGCGCAATTGAAGGAGCAGGCGGGCGAAATCGCGAAGGAAGGTGTCATCAAGCGTGTTCCACTGTCGGTCGCGAAGGACACTCAGAATGGTCCCATCAATTACAAACTCTCCCGTGATGCTCCCGTCACCATCGTCCTGGCCAAGGATAGCCAAGTTGTGACAACCCACACTTTCAAAGCAGGTGCGATTGATGTCGGTGCTGTGATGAAAGAAGTCAAGGAAATGCTGAACTAGCTGATCGCTAGTGCTTCCGGGTATCCACGTGCAAACCGTGGAGCCCACGGGATTCGAGACGATTTGTCGCTCGGGTCCTTTTTGCGTCTGCCGTCATCGCTTGGCGAGCTGATGAGTTCTGGCAGCGTGGGAATCTGCACGAAGACGATCAAAGTCTTTGCCTGATTCGGCCAGTGAATCTCTTGAATCAGAGTTTCGGCACCACGGACGTTTGTGACCTAGAGTTGGATGAAGGACCACCTGCGCGTCTCGTTGCGGTGGTTGGACTACACCAACTGTTCCGGATCTTCCGGCATTCTGCGTCACCTCATGAACGACACCACACTTGGACCACGATATTTGATGCGTTGGGATCACTCCCGCGATCAAGGTCTGCTGTGCGATTCGGTGACAACCAGTCATCGCCTAAGCGAACTACCCGTTTTTACGGACGCTGGGCTGGCTGATCTACTCGATCGATACCCACGCGAGGCGATTCGTGTGACCACGATGGGCGAGAATCCATCGCATCCAAACCAATTGCAGGTTGGCGTCCTCGGCGGCCAAACAGGCCAAGAGCTGATCAACCTCGTTCGAGTCGGAAGGCTTCGCATTCAGCTCCGCGATGTCGTGCTGCACAGTCCAATGCTTGACTCGGTCGTGCAGCGTCTCTGTTTCGAGATGATGGAATGCCAGCCTGGTCTGCGTACCAGCGAACACAGTGGAGTGCTCGAAATTTCTTCGCCGGGTGCGATCGACTACTTCCGAATCGACCTCGAGCCGAATGTGTTTTGGCAAGTGCGTGGGTCGCGAAATGTGAGTACCTATCGATTGTCCGAACCATGCGTTAGCGAACGCACGTTGAATCAGATGATCGTTGGTGCGACCAATCGACCGCTGTACTTCGAGCCAGCTTTTGATGATCTGGCAGTCGTCTACTCATTGATCGGTGGCCAAGCGCTTGGGCTACCCCACCTGACTCCCTATCGCACTGTCAACGACGACAGTTTGAATGTTGCGCTGACAACCAGCTACTGCACTCAGAAAACGAAGCAAACCATCGGTGTTCGACGCGTCAATCACATGCTGGCATCCATTTTGCCGTACCTCTCGACGATGAATGGATTGTGCATGCGGGTCTTGAAAGGTGGGTTGGCCCGTTTTCTTGACCGAGCAAATCACGCCGAGTGGGGGCTCGAGCCGACGTTCTTGGTCGATTCCAAGTCGCCAAATTGCGTCGCCCCATTGAACATTGCGTCGAACGAATCGGTGGCACGCATCGGTGCTCCGATTGAAGATGACTCTATGACGTTGCCGCTCCCGGCATTGAGTGTCCCAGGCCTCGAGTTTGAAGCCGCTACTCCTATCAGTGTTTCCACGGAGAACTGAACCATGTTTTCGAAAACCTGCAGCGGACTGGCTGCTATCTGCATTGCAAGCGTTTGTTCGAACGGATTCGCCGCAACTTCCTCGACCGTGAGTCCTTCCGATGGAGGCCACGCGTCGATCGCCGATCCACAATCGGTGCTCGGAAATGAAACTTGTGTGAAGTGTCATGCTTCCGAGATCCAAGTTTGGAAACAGACGCCACATTCGAAGACTTTCGAGGAACTCCATCGCCGGCCGGAAGCAAAGAAAATCGCTGCGAAGTTGGGATTGAACTCGATCAAGAGCGAAGGACGCTGTGTGGCTTGCCACTACACACAGAAGGCGGAGGCTGGAGCAAACCCTCATGTGATCGCGGGTGTTTCTTGCGAGTCGTGTCACGGTGCTGCCAAGAACTGGTTGGATTTGCATCACGATTATGGCGGAGAAGGAATCACTCGATTGACCGAGACACCCGAGCATCGAGTCGCGCGAATCTCCAAGAGTGTTGCTGCTGGGATGCGCAATCCAAGCAACGTTTACTCTGTTGCTCAGAGTTGCCTGCGATGTCACACGACTGCAGACGAAGAGCTGGTCAACGTCGGTGGACACACTCCTGGCAGCCTGGAATTTGAGTTCGTGTCTTGGAGTCAGGGCATGGTTCGTCACAACTTTGTACGCACCGACGGAAAGGCCAATGAAGCCAGTTCACCAGAACGCGTACGTGTGATGTTCGTTGCCGGGATGGTTGCAGAGCTGGAGGCCAGTATGCGTGCCACAGCCAAAGCGACACAGAAGGCCACCTATGGTGTGACGGCTGCAAAACGCGCTGCTCGTGCTGGTGCACGTATCAAGAGCGTTGCACAGAAGGTCGATTCGCCGACGCTCGACAAGATCGTTCGCGTCTTTGAATCGGTCACCTTGAAGTTGAACAATGCCGATCAGCTATCCACTGCTGCAGATCAGGTTGCAACCTTGGGATACGAGTTCGCTAGCTCGACGGATGGGTCAACACTGGGAGCTCTGGATTCGTTCGTTCCCAAGAGTGATCGCTTCAAATAACGAAGCTCAGTTCGGTCACCGATCCTGCGAAAAGGATGAACCTGCTCGCGGGACCTGGTTTGAATCAGAACAATTTGCCGTAAAATACGTGCAGATCACGATCTTCTATGCGTGATTTGTGTGCTGGGGCTCGACAATTCATACTTTATGTCTGAATTTGCTCGTCCCCCTAAAAACGGTGTGCTCTGTGCCCCAAAATCTACACGCTGGCCGTGGAAGATTCTGCCTTCCTCTCTTCTTCTGGTTTGCCGCCTCGCTCGTAGTTTCGGACAGGGTCAGTGGTCAACAAATCATGGCGGTGGGCCCTGACGGACAACCGATGACGATCCAGGCTGGCATGAGCCCGTTTGGTGGCGGCGGGCAACGTGGACCGAAACCTGCTAGTAAGAAGAAGGACGAGTCAGAGTCCGAGTCGAAGGACGACTCGAAAGCAGGCGAGAAGAAGGAAGGTGAGGCAAAGGAAGAAGGTGATGAACCTCCCATGCCCAAAGTCATCCGACGTGATTCCACCACGGACGACAACTCCGATCCGGATGAACTCAAGGCAAGCGTGGGTGGAGACGGTCGCGTCGCCTTCGAGTTTCGCAATCAACCTTGGGTAGAATTGGTTCAGTGGTTGGCGGACATCTCCGAGCAGCCCTTGGATTGGTTGGAGTTGCCTGGCGATCGAGTCAACATGCGATCGCCTGGACGATACACGGTTGCCGAAACCCGCGACCTATTCAATCGATACTTGTTAGCTCGTGGGTACACGCTGCTGGAAGTGGACGGTGGTCTGACCGTGGCAAAGACCGAGGGCATCAACGCCGCGATTGTCCCCCGAGTTTCGGAAGCCAAGCTCATGACTCTCCAACCGTACTCGTTCGTTCGGGCTTCTTTAGATGTGGGCTGGCTTTCCGCCGAGAAGTTGGCAGAGGAACTCGCGCCGATGATCAGTAGCAATGGAAAGCTGACAGCATTGACGACGACCAATCGGATCGAAGCGATGGATGCAGTGATCAATCTGCGGCAAGTGGCTGAGTTGTTGTCGACTGAACGCGATAGCACAAGTCGCGAAGCGTTGGCGCCCGAGTTCAAACTTCGCTATCTGCCCGCGGAGGAAGCCAAGCTCATGTTGGAGCAATTCCTGGGAGTCGAAAAGAAGCAGGCTGCACCGATGACGGCACAACAAATCCAAATGATGCAGCAGATGCGAAATCAAAATAAAGGAGCGGCACCACCTGAGAAGAAGGTCGAAATTTCCATTGTCGCCAATACCCGTTTGAACTCGGTGATCATTCGGGCTCCCGCCGATCGACTAGCGATCGCGATGGAGTTCTTGAAGCGGATTGATCTGCCCAGCGATTCGATGGTTTCACTGAGTGACATTCAGTCGCGCGTTCAGGTTTTCCGACTGGAATCATTGGATCCAGAGAAACTGATTGAGATTGTCAGCGAACTGAACGTCTTGGAACCAACCACTCGAGTGCGCATCGACAAAGAAAACAATGCGTTGATTGTGTCTGGCTCGATGGCAGACCGATATGTGATAGGCGAGTTGATCAAGCGACTCGACGGAACCGGCCGGAGCTTCGAAGTGATGCCCTTGCGTCGGCTGGATCCCGCCGAAGTTGCTGAATCCATCTCTTTTCTGATGGGGCAGAAAGACAAAGACGACGACAAGAGCAGCGGGCGGCGATCCTACTACTACGGTTACTCCGGGCGAGATGAAGAAGAGAAAAAGGAAACCGATGAGTTTCGCGTCGCGGCCAACACTCGATACCGTCAGGTGTTGCTGTGGGCCAATGAGCAAGAGATGGAAGAAGTCCGTTCGTTGCTTGTGAAGCTGGGGGAACTGCCACCGCCCGGTGGAAGCCGCCAGACCGTTCGCAGCATTGATGCGTCGGCGACTCCCGAAACGTTGGAGTACCTACGTCGTCTGAAACAGCAATGGGAGCGGACGTCTCCGAATACGTTGGAATTGCCCGATATCGAGCAGTTCAAGGAGCCCAATAATCGTCCAAACGGTGAGTCTGAAACAGACGAAGAAGATGACGAGACAGCGCCTGCAAAGAAGCCAATGAGCAAAGACAATGTGGCGGTAGCCGATTGGAATCGCTACCAATTCACTGCAACTCAGGAGAGCGACGAAGAGGGCGATTCGGTGGACGAGCAGGTCGCGCGTCCGACGATTCGCTCCCGAAAAGATTTTGATCGCGCATTCGGTCGTCCCAAGGCTGCAGCCAAGGAAGCAGTGGTCGATAACAAGCCGAGTCAGCCGATTCGAATTGAAATCGACGCTGACGGAAATCTAATTTTGACTTCGCCGGACACCGAGGCGCTGGATCAACTTGAAAACATGATGTTGCAGATCAAACCACCCAAACGGCCCTACCAGGTGTTTCATATCGAGCATGCATCTGCATACTGGATGCGATTGAACCTAGAGGAGTACTTCGAAGACCTAGAAGACAGCGAGTCGGACGCCGATTCGTTTTTTAGTTGGTACTGGGGGTCGAGCAATGACTCCAAGAAAGAGGAGCCATCAGGTCTTGGGAAGGGCAACAAAATGCGGTTCGTTGATGACTTGGATACGAACACTTTGGTGATCAATGGAGCAACGAACGAACAGCTTCGAACGATTGCCGAGCTGATCGAATTGTGGGATGTCCCTGAGCCAGTCAATAAACGCAAAACGCGGTTCACACGACTGATCAAGGTCAGCTTTGGTAAAGCTGATAAGATTGCCGAAACCGTGAAGGAAGCGTATCGCGATCTGTTGAGCAGTAACGACAAAGCGTTCGCTGGAGGAAAGGGGCAAGGACAGAATGGTGCCGGAGGCGCTGATGGTGCCGAGAAGAGTCGAGGAGGCAGCGGCAGTAGTCTGCAAAACGGAAGTGGTCAAGATGGAGGCAGTGCGGACTTCTCATTCAAAGGCAAGTTGTCACTCGGAATTGACGAGATCGGCAACACCCTGTTGGTAAGCGCTGAGGGAGAGCCGTTGTTGGAGTTGGTCGAAGATATGATTCTTCAACTTGACGAAGCTGCGCGACCCAAGGGTGACATCCAGGTGATTCGTCTCCCCGGCGGCATGAGCGGTGACAGCTTGCGAAGTGCATTGGAACCGTTGGGCGCCGACGCGGCTTCGTTAGCTGGTCCGCGTTCCAATGGGGCGCGTGGACCAGGACGGAAGAATCCCTCTGCGGACCAGAAAAACGAGTAGGGCTTCTCATTGAATTCGGCGTAGGTCCGATTGTTCGGGCGAACAGCGATCGAGGGGGCACGCGCGGAGAATCTCAAATACTGCTAGATTGACGCACCGCAAATCTAGGCAGCAAGGTTCTGTGTGATCTTGGCTGCCCTTCCATCGAATCGATCTCGATCGCTAACGCATACGGATGCAACGTTCCCTTTCACATCGCTGGGCTCAACTCGTCACCGGCAGGTGGTGGTGGGTGCTACTCGCGTGGATTGTGGTCGCCGTTACGATTCGGGTTGCAGCGCCGGCTTGGAATAGCATTGCCTACGATGGTGACTTTGAGTATTTGCCTCCAGAGATGAGCAGTGTTGCTGGTGGGCGTCTGCTGGACGAAGCTTTTCCAGGCGAAAGAAGCCGAAGTGAAGTCGTGCTCGTTCTCGGCCGCACCGGCGCTGCTCTTAGCAAAGGGGATGAGGTTGTCGGGCTCGATTTGCTGCGTCGGCTTTATCATCGGTTGGGGGAAGTCAGCTGGCAGAGAGCGATCCAGTATGGATACGAAGGCGGTTCTCCTGATGACTCTCCGGCGGCGAGCTGGGCACCATGGGTGAAATTAGCACGCCAAGCGTTTGATCATTCGATCAGTGCCGACGAGCGGTTCTATGAAAGAATTGCGGCGAACGTATCAGATGATCCACCGACGCTGCATGAACCACGGATGGCGATCGCTTATTGGGACCGAGGCAAACTATTGGAGGCCTCGGGCGAGTCGCTGGAGTCGATCGGCGAGGATTTTGAGGCGGCGCTGATCTTCATGCCGGAACTTCCGAAATCGGCTGTTCCGATCGCAAATCGACCGCTCGAAGGATGGTCATCGCTGTTAGATGTCCTGTCTTGGGACGATCAAGTCATCGGGACCCGTTTGCAGAAAGAGGGCGCCCGGTTGGCCGTGCTGCAGTTGTCCAGCGAGCTGGCAGCAACCAGCAACATCGTGATGGTCGAGAAGATTCAAACGCTGATCGACGAGGTGCTCGCTTACAGCGAAGGGTCCACCGATCCGGGCGTGCAACTGATGATGACCGGCTCAGCAGCGATTGGTGGCGAAACACTGTTGGCGGCCCGCGAGGCGATCAAGTACACCGAGTACATCACCTTTGTGATGGTGCTGCTGATTCTTGTGATCGTCTATCGCGCCCCCTTGCTGGTTGCGATTCCTATGATTTCGATTGGGATTGCAGTGTTGGTTTCGACGTCGCTCGTCGCATTGCTGACCAAGGCATCGATCGCAAGCACGATACCTGGCTTGGATCTTCGCGTGTTCACAACCAGTCGGATCTTCATTGTCGTGATCTTGTTTGGTGCGGGAACGGACTACTGCCTTTTTTTGATTGCGAGATTGCGAGAAGAGGCCGTTAAGAGTCCCTGGCCCGTTGCGTGCCGCAATGCTTTGACAGGTGTGATGGGAGCATTGATGGGCAGCGCTCTCACCACCGTGGTTGGTTTGGGAATGCTCTGGATCGCCAGTTTCGGAAAGTTCCACTACACCGGACCGATCATTGCGATCTGCTTGTTGGTCGGTCTGCTAGTCTGCACCACACTGACTCCTGCATTGCTACGCGCGATTGGGCCAGCAGTGTTCTGGCCGTCCAGATTGAGGCCTGCATCCACCGAGGCTCCCGCCGTCTCCTTGTTTGGCGACCCCACCGAACGCCAATCCGCAGGAGGCCTGTGGAGCTGGATTGCTTTACTGCTGACGCGCTATCCATGGAGCACGTTTGCGATTGGGATCTTGGTATTGTCCGTTCCTGCAGTCTATGGCTTTCAAAACGAGAACGCCGTCACCTATGACCTGAGCAGTCAACTGAATCACTCGGCAGCCAGCCGACGTGGATTGCGAATGCTGGAAGAGCATTTTGACATTGGCGATGTGAATCCCGTTACCGTTCTGTTGGTTCGAGAAAACGAAACTCCGAGAAAGGAATTCGAGAAGGAGATTCAAGATCTTGCAAAGAAACTGTATGCCTTAGAGGGGGTCGCGACGGTTCGAACGGCAGATGATCCTCTCGGCGATTTTCCGCCAGATCGAGAAATGGGTTTGCTAAGTGGTGATGCCTGGAAGCGTCGTGCCCTTCGAAGTCATCGCGTTGCCCAAGGATACTTCTTTTCGTCAGAACCCGAATTGGCGAACCGAATGGCACGGTTGGATGTGACCGTTGTTGGGAATCCGTTTTCGATCAAGACCGCGGCCATTGTGAGCAACTTGGGACGCTTCTTGCAAAAAGAGCGTCGCACCGTCGGGTCAGGTTGGGAAAACTCGGAAGTGTTGTTAGCGGGGACCACGCCATCGATCATCGATCTACGCAGTGTGACGCTCAGCGATAACCGGCGTATCAAAATTGCCGTCGTCCTTGCTGTCTTCGCCGTCTTGGTGATTGTGGTTCGTCGTGTGGGACTTTGTCTGTATCTGATCGTGACTGTCTTGATCAGCTACTACGCAACGATGGGACTCACGCTGCTGTTCTTTCAACGAGCCTACGGCAGTGATTTCGTTGGGTTGGATTGGAAGCTACCGCTATTCTTGTTCGTGATTCTGGTCGCGGTTGGGCAGGACTACAACATCTATTTGGTGACACGGATTGTCGAGGAGCAAAAGCGGTTGGGATGGGTTGCCGCATTGCGTCGGGCTGTGTCTCGGACAGGCGGTATCATCACGGCCTGTGGTTTGGTGATGGCTGCTACGTTCTTTAGTATGACCGCATCCGCCTGGTTTCCACCGATTGCTGCCGCGCTCGGCTATCCCCAAGAAACCAGCGGTACGGCACTGCGAGGCATCATCGAACTCGGGTTTGCGCTTGGACTAGGCGTGCTGATCGATACGTTTTACGTCAGGACCATTTTGGTGCCGAGCTTCGTTGCCATTCTGGGCCGCGTGTCGGCGAAACATGCCGCCAAGAGTTGAACGAAAGCGGAACTGAAATCGATTCAACCCTTTCGGTTCAGTCGCCAACTCCAAGGTCTTCGTCCATCGCGTCGAGAATCAATTTCAACTCAGCTTCCTCATGCTTTTGAAAGTCTTTTTGGAAGTCAGTGAAACTCTGCAGGAACTGCATCACTTGCTCTTCGGTATCGACCGAGACGATTAGGCAGCGATCTGCTAGGTCGCAAATTCTTTCAAATAGCACCGAGTGTTCTCCACGCAAGCATTCCGCGTCCATGCTCAGTTGGGGAGCCGAGTCGATCGCATCGTCGAAGTAGCCGTAAGCTTCTTCGAGTGAAAAATGAAAAGCAAGTTGATCTCGCAGATCGCAACAGAGCTCGATAATCTCCGGCCAGTGGTTGATGGCCGTCTGTTGATGTTCGATCCGCGGACGGATCTGATCGAACAAGAGTTTTAAATCTCGGTTGTCATCCTTGATGTCTTTTAAAAAGGCCGCGTTGACCGCAAGTCGCCGGGTCTGAGTTTCGCTACGAGACATCGCACATTCCTTATTCGAGGAGACAATCCATTGTATCGTCAACGCGACTAAGAAGCCAAAAAACTCTCTGCTAAGCAATTTCTATTGGGAAAGGAATCACTTTTTCGATTGACTTTTTGCCTGTACGAACCATCAGCAATCGATCGACGCCCATTGCGACGCCCGCACATGCCGGTAGCCCGCTGCTTCGCATGGTTTTTACAAGGGAAGTTTCTTCCATGAGTCTTGAACGGCCTCTTTCGGATCGCTGTTGATTTGCCGATGCGGCGCGACTTAATAAGATCTCGGCATCGCACAACTCGTCATATCCGTTGGCAAGTTCGATACCATCGACAAATAGTTCGAATCTCGCAGCACAATCAACATCATCGGAGGCTTGCCGAGCGAGGGCAGCCTGTGAGAGTGGGTAATTCCTTACGACAACTGGTCGGTCGTGACCCAGCGTCGGTTGAATGGTGTGCGACATCAGAACGTCAAGCAACAGGTCTCGATCGCTTGTTTCTTTCAGCTCGAAACTGTCCACCTGCTTGACCTGTCGCAGTAGTTCATCGGTGGAACACGTGATCGGGTCGATACCCAGACTGCTCGCAAACAGTTCGCGGTAGCTCTTCACATCGCAGCTATCATACGGAAGCAACTCACAGATCAGGTCGGACAATAGCTTGATGCCGGAATCGATGTTTGCGCCGACGTCGTACCACTCCAACATCGTGAACTCAATGTTGTGGAACGCTCCACGTTCACCGGCGCGAAAGACCGGACCCAGGCTGTAGATCGAGGGAGCACCCGCTGCCAAGAGACGCTTCATCGCGGCTTCAGGAGAAGTCTGGAGGAAAAAGTTTGCTGGCAGATCGATCCCAAGCTGAAACTGATCCGAACCGACTGCGATCGGGTCAATGTAGGCGTCGACCACGCAATCTTGCGATAGGCAGGGTGGTTGAACCTCCAGGAAACCTCGACTCTGAAAGAATTCTCGCAACTCGCGCAGCAGGTCAGAACGCTGGCGAATGAGTTCAATATTGGGGTCTGTCATTCGAGTTCGATTGAATACTGTCTTGTCACATGAAGCGTTGGCAGGCAAGATCGCTGTCCGCCTGCTAACTTAGCATGTGATTGCCGAACTCGAACACGACTTTGCCTTTTGATGAACGACGATTCTGAAAACCGATACGCGCGACAGATCCGCTTCGCACCAATTGGCGAGCAGGGACATGCAAGAATCGCCCGTTCCAGCGTTGCGGTGCTGGGGTGTGGCGCGCTTGGAACGGTGGCAGCTGAAATTCTGGCACGGGCAGGCGTCGGCGAGCTGCGATTGATCGACCGGGATGTGATCGAATGGACGAACCTGCAACGTCAGTCGTTGTACGATGAACGCGACGCCAGAGAAGCACGATCCAAGTCAGCGGCCGCCTGTGAGCGACTGGGGATGATCAATAGTTCGATTCAGCTTCAGCCGATGGTGGCAGATGTTTCTTCCAGTAACATTCGTCAACTGTTGGACGGCGTCGACCTCGTGATCGACGCTGCAGACAATTTCTTGGTTCGGTTTCTCTTGAACGATTGGTCGTTGTCCACCAGCACAGCTTGGGTTCATGGAGGATGCGTTGGTGCCTCGGGTCAAGTGCGACTGTTCACTGGTAAAGGAACGCCTTGCTTCCGATGTTGGGTTCCTGAGCCTCCACCCGCTGCAGCGGTTGACACGTGCGATACGGCGGGCGTCGTTGGTTCCGCGACACACATGATCGCCAGTCTGCAGGCAACCGAAGCGCTGAAGTGGTTGTCCGGAAACCAAGCAGCAGTTCGAACCACACTGTTGTCGGTGGACCTTTGGAACAATCGGATTCGCGAGCTGAAAATTCCAGCCGTGATCTCCGAGCATTGCCCGGCCTGTGCCCAACACCGCTTCGATTTCTTGGAAGGTCATTTGGCAGTCGAATCCGAGGCCGCAGCAGTTCTATGCGGGCGTGACGCCGTTCAGATCAGTGCGATGACAGAGGCCAAGACGGATCTTGCACAGATGGCGCGGCGCTGGGACGGACTGGGGCGGGTGCAATCAACCGCGTTCTTTGTCCGCCTATTTCCAGACGATGATCACAGTTTGACCTTGTTCCGAGATGGCCGCGTTGTCATCAATGGCACCTCCGAGATCAGCGAAGCTCGAAAACTATACGATCGGTATGTCGGTGGTTGATTGCGGAATCAGGATGACGGTGTCAAATCTGCGAAACCGGGCATTGTCGAATTGAATCGCATGAAACGGATAGATCGGCGCGGAGCATTCACGTATTCTTCAGTGCATGAATACAGCGCAGGCAGCCAGCCGACGGAACGAGGCTCGTTGGAAAGCCGTTTTGAATCGGCAACCAACGGACGGAGATCGCTTTTTCTATGCGGTTAGCACGACTGGGATCTATTGTCGGCCTGGATGCCCCTCGCGCGAGCCGAAACGCGAGAACGTGCAGTTCTTTGAAAGTTGCGAACAGGCTGAGTCGGCGGGATTTCGAGCGTGCCTGCGGTGCAGACCCAAAGATGGCGAATCGGCGTCCCCTGCAACCGCTGCCGTGATCGCTGGGTGCCGATTCATTGAAACTGCCGTGTCCCCACCGAGTCTTCAGGAGATTGCGGATGCTGCTGGTTATAGTCCACAGCATTTTCAGAAGATCTTTTACGCGATGATTGGTATCACACCCAAAGACTATTCTGTCATGACGAGAATCAAGCGATTCTCTTGCATGTTGCGGTCCGCACCGACCGTCGCCGATGCGATTTACGGTGCTGGCTATCACTCGAGCAGTCGTTGCTATGCAGAGTCAATGAGTGTCTTGGGGATGACGCCGGATCGGTATCGCAAGGGTGGCTCCGGGCAAACGATTCAGTTCGGTGTTTGTGAGTGCTCGCTTGGTCAGGTGTTGGTTGGAACAACAGCGGACGGGATCTGTCAAATCGCGATTGGTTCTGATCCGAAAGAGCTCGCGAGCAAGTTGCAGGATTTGTTTCCAAACTCCGTCGCAGTGGAATCTGATCAAGACTTTACAGCGATTCTAAAAGCCGTTGTGAGATTGGTAGACGGAGAGTTGCCGAGACAGGCGTTTCCGTTGGACATTCGGGGTACAGCGTTCCAGCGAGAGGTTTGGCAAGCGCTTCAGCAACTGCCTGCAGGGAAGACTGTGACGTATTCGGAACTCGCTGAATCGATTGGGCGATCGGCTGCCGTCAGAGCTGTGGCATCGGCATGCGGCGCAAATCAACTGGCCATCGCGATTCCCTGTCACCGAGTGATCCGTGCTGATGGAGGCATGGGCGGCTTTCGTTGGGGGATCGAGCGCAAGCGAGTGCTGCTTGAGCGCGAGACGACGAAGGAAGGAAATTCGCTAACGGAGTAGGTACGCGTGCTCTTGAAGGAGATCGGCGTGGGAATTGCATCCAAATATTTCCTGCAGCGTTCCTGGCGATCGGTTAGGATTCAGACAGTCTGTCTGCCTCGCGTGGAGCGGCGTCTTTCATGTACTGATTGAGAAGCGGTGTAAGATGCGTTTATTGTGCTTGATGATCTTTCTTGGAGCGCTGCCTCTGACTGCGCAGGATCAGTCTTCCGAGGACGAGTCTTCGGAACAGGTTAAGTTGGCATACGAGTTGGCTGCCAAGGAGGCGAATTCGTTGGTGTTCAAGCAGGGCTCGCAGACATTGAAGATGCATACTGAGCCGTTGCTACGGTGGTCGAATCCTTTGTCCGGGGAGATCTATGGAGACGTCTACATTTGGACGCTCGATGGACGACCAGAGGTGATGGCTTCGATCTATAAGTGGTTTTCTCCCAACACTCACATGGGCACAGAGCTGCAATCGCTCTGCGAATCATCGCTGTCGATGACCCGCTATGGCAAACAGGCTTGGTCGCCAAGTCCTGGTGTCGAGATGAAGTTACTGCCCAAAGTTGATGCTCCCAACAGTCGGGCTTTTCAGCGAACACGGCAGATGCGAGCGATTGCGGAGCAATTCCATGCCGAGGCCGTCGACCGCGCCGATGAAGACAAGAAGTGGTCGCTGCGCGCGCTTCGTCAGCCAATCTACCGCTACACATGTGAGAAACGCAACATTGTTGATGGAGCGATGTTCGCCTACTGCCAAGGCACCACCAACAATCCGGAAGTCTTGCTGATGTTGGAAGCGCGGAAGGAGGGCGAGAATTTGAAGTGGTACTACGGTCTCGGGCGACAAAACAGTTTAAAATTTCTTGTCACGCGAGATCAAGAATTGGTCTGGGACGTTCCAAAATTGGCGCCGCCATGGACGAATATCTCGTTGCCGGAAAAGCCGTACATGGTCATCAAGACCAAGTTCGAGGACGTCTCTCAACCAAAAGTCATTCAATTTGAAAGGTGATCGATGCGAATCATTGCTGCAACAGTGCTATACGTGGGGCTTGGCTTCGGTCTGATGCTCGAAGCCAGAGCCGAGAAGGCTCGTATGACGCGGGAGGACAATCTGAAGACGGCAACGCATGTGCTGCTTGGAAAAGTAGTGGCCGTCTACTCGCGTCAGAAGACGATCAAAGGCTGGGACTACACGCACTATCTCGCTGAGATCCTGCCAGAAAAGATCGAGAAGGGAACGGGGATTCCGTTGAAGCAGCCGGTCTACGTTCGCTACTGGAAACGTCGTTGGGTTGGCTTGACCATTCAGCCACCAAGCACCAACGGGCATCGCGGACTGCCCGTGGAAAGCGATCGTGTCCGAGTCTACTTGGCTCGAAATGCCTATGACGGCGCTACCAACGACAACCAGGATGGTGGGTTGAATGTGATCGGAATGGATGGATTCGAAATCCTAAAGGACAAGTAGCCAGCGCAATCGCGTGCTAGAATCGCGATCCTTCAAACCAAGTTCTCAGGAGTTTCAGATGGCTACTTCGTTTCGGTATTTGTTCGTTTTTCTGTTCGCTGGCGTCTTGCTTTTGGAATCTGCGGATGCGGAAGTCTTCGAGTTGCGAACCTACACCACCAAGGAAGGCAAGCTGGATGCACTCAATGCGAGATTTCGCGATCACACTGTGCGGCTCTTTCAAAAGCACGGGATCGAGTCGGTTGGATACTGGGTCCCAACAGACAAAGAAAAATCCAAGAACACGCTGATCTATGTCATCAAACACAAGAGTCGCGATGCAGCGAAAGCATCTTGGAAAGCGTTTCTTGCGGATCCTGAATGGAAGAAGGCTGCGAAGGAGTCGGGTGTCGGCGGTTTGGCGACCGCACCGGAATCGGTTTACATGGAGCTGACTGATTACTCGCCAGAATGGAACGTCGATTCAGAGAATGCGAAGGCAGACGAGGACGATGTTTTTGAACTTCGTGTTTACCAAGCTGCCGAAGGCAAACTTGGGAAGTTGGACGCGCGGTTTCGTGATCACACGATCCGCTTGTTTGACCGGCACGGCATCAAGTCGGTTGCCTATTGGCATGCAACAGACGAACCAGACGCTTCCAATACGCTGATCTATGTGGTCAAGCACGAGAGTCGTGACGCTGCAAAATCCGCTTGGAAATCGTTTGGAGGCGATTCTGATTGGAAGCAGGCTGCCAAGGCTTCTGGCGTCGGTCGACTCGCGAAACCGCCTGAGTCGACTTACATGAGCCCGACCGACTACTCGGCGATTCGATAGCGAAAGCCCCAAAACGGGGGTCTTGTCGCGGACCGGACGACGGCCGTAAATTCGACGCATGCCGCGTAATTTGCCTAGGGTGCTTGTTTTATCTGTCCTGATGTGACAAACCAATGGTTTCGCCTGCTGGCGGCTGGACGAAACTCATTGGAATTCAGGTGATGAAGCGATCTTCTGCTCGATTGCGTCGGGCACTTTGTAGGGCTCTCTGGAGCGAGCGGTCCGCTGCTTCGAGGGATCGCTTTCGTCCGCGCCTCGAAGCACTCGAAGACAGGCGACTGCTTGTTGCTGCAGTTGATTTGGCCGCCATCACGGGGCGGATCTTTGACGACACGTCGGGAAATGGGTTCGACATTGGCGAAGAGGTTTCCGATGCGGCCGTGGACTTGTTCATCGACACCAATAACAGCGGACAGTTCGAGCGGAGCAGTGACGCTGCGAATGAGATGACGATGACGGGCCCCGACGGTCGGTATCGGTTCGATCGTTTGGTGGCGGGGCGCTACTTTGTGGTCCAGCAAGCCAACGCGATGTTGGATCTACAGGAGCGTGTGTCGTCGCTGATCGTGATCGACAGTGACGACATCAAGGGCCGGATCACAACCACGATCGATAGCTTTGATACAGCAACGCAGTTAGTCGAGGATACGACTCAGGGGGATGGTCCGGCAACGTCGGTGATCACGGCAGGTGTATCGGATGTGATTGGTGGCGAACGCGATTTGTTCGCGGAGAAGACAAGTCAGAATGGTGCTGTTCAACTGAACGTTAACAGCATCCTGTTGCCAGGACAGTTGATTTTCAGCTCACCAGCGACGGGTGTCGGTGTCCGGCGGATTACTTGGGATGGCGTTGATGGAGACGCGACCAACGTCAACGATACGGGACTTCCGAATGTTGATTTGGCTTCGAATTCGGTTGGAATCCAGTTGCAGATCCGAGCGGATCAGGGCGGCAACGCAGTGCTGCGAGTTTACAGTGCTGGACGGATCAGTTCAGCAACGATACCGATTCCACAAACGCAGGGTACGTTTCTTTCCGCCGAGCTGATTCCGTTCACTGATTTCACCCCGACAGTTGGAGGCGGTGCGGACTTTTCGAGTGTCACGGCAATCGAACTGGAAATCACAGGTGTTGCGGAAGTCAACGGTGCGGCGGAATTGATTGCTGCAGTTGGCACGACCGACTTCACGCAGGACTTTGATAACTTCGAAACGGCGAATTTGAATCTGACCAAGACAGTCAACGATTCGCAGCCCAATGTCGGTCAGGAAGTGACGTTTACCATTGCGGTCAACAATGCGGGGCCAGAGAACGCGACGGGCGTTGAAGTGACGGACTTGCTGCCCAGCGGAATTCGGTTGGTGCGGGCCAATACGGCCAGTGGAAGCTACAACAGTGGCACGGGTGTCTGGACTGCTGGCGCGATTGCAAATGGCGGGACTGCCACGTTGGAGCTGACGGGTGTGATCGAGAGCTCGGGTGTGAAAACGAACACGGCTCAGATCACCGCGACGAATCAGTTCGATTCCAATGTTTCGGACAACCAAGATTCGGCTGACGTGACGCCGCAGACAATCAATTTGTCGTTGTCAAAAGTCGCCAGCGATTCGCGCCCCAATCTCAATGAAGATGTCACCTTCACGGTCACGGTGACCAATGCTGGCGTCAATGCAGCTACCAACGTTTCTGTGCGAGACCAGCTGCCGAGCGGATTGAATCTTCTGTCAGCGGTCCCAACCAGGGGAAGTTTCAACACATCATCGGGCGTATGGACGATCCCCGAAATTGGTGTTGGGGAAAGTGTCATGCTGCCGATCGTGGCGAACGTTTCGACGACCGGCACGTTCACGAACACGGCGGAAGTGATTGGCGCCGACCAGTTTGATGTCAACAGCACGCCAGGCAACGGCGACTTGGCGGAAGACGATATCGATTCGGCGGCGATCACAACCCCGATTGCCAACCTGACGCTGACCAAGCAGGTCAACAATTCCGTACCGAACGTTGGCGAGCAAGTGACCTTCACCATCGAAGTCACCAACGCCGGTCCGGACTTGGCAACCAATGTTGAAGTGACTGATCTTCTGCCCAGCGGACTGACCGATCGCGGATCAAATGTCGACGCAGGTGGCTTTAATTCTGGCACTGGTATCTGGGACATCGGCGATTTGGCCGTGAATCAGACGGCGACACTGACCGTTTTTGCGGAAGTCGATCCTCCCAGTGTTGGCGGTAGTTCAGCAATCACCAACACAGCTGAGATTACTGCATCGGATCAGAGTGACAGCACGAGCACGCCGAACAACAACATCAGCTCGGAGGACGATCAGGATTCGGCCACGATCAACCCGCCCAGCGTCGATCTTGGCGTTACCAAGTCGATCAACAACGCACGGCCCAACGTCGGTGATGAAATCGAGTACACGGTCCGAGTCACCAATACTGGACCCAACAACGCAAGCGGAATCCTTATCCGCGATCAATTGCCAACGGGACTGACGCTTCTGGCGGCTGATGAGACGAGGAACGGGTACAACAATGCGAGTGGTGTGTGGAACGTAGGCACGCTTGCCAACAGTGCTTCTGCCACTCTCGTTTTACGTGCTCGCGTCGACAGTGCGAGTGCGCTGACGAACACGGCGGCAGTGCAAGCGGTTGATCAGTTCGATACCAACGCCGCGAACGATCAGGCTTCGGTTGGCTTTACCTTAGCGAGTGCTGATCTAGGACTGACCAAGTCGGTGGATGTCGCGGCACCCAACGTGGGCGACCAAGTCAATTTCACGATCACCGTCCGCAATCCTGGCCCGGATCCAGCTTCTGGGATCTCGATTCGCGATCAATTGCCCGCCGGAGCGACATTCGTATCGGCCAGCGAGACTTTTGGCAGTTACAACGAGACCACAGGTGTCTGGAGCATCCCTTCGCTGGGCGTGAATGATTCTGCCACGCTAACACTTCGTGCGACGGCAACGACGACGAATTTGGTCACGAACTCGGCACAGATCATTGCGGCCGATCAGCGCGATCCGAACCCCAGCGATAATCTTGCAACGGCCGACATTCGCGGCCAACAAGTTGATGTTTCGCTAACCAAATCGCTCGATAACGATCGTCCCAATGTAGGTGATGAGGTGACGTTCTTGATCACGGTTCGCAACGACGGACCGAGTGCTGCGACCGGCGTGGAAGTCACGGATTCGTTGCCAGCGGGTGTGGCCTTGACGGGGAACCTGCCCAGTCGCGGCAGTTTCAATACTTCGACACGAGTGTGGACGGTTGGCAGGTTGGAGTCGGGAGATTCGGGAACGTTGGAGCTGACGACTCGGGTCGATCAAGTTTTGACGAACGCAGTGAACTTGGCACAGGTCACGGCAACCAACGAACCCGATGTGGACTCGACTCCCGGCAACAGCCTGGAGACCGAGGACGATCAGCAGAGCGTCGCGTTCAGCACGCCGGTCTCAGATCTCGTGCTGGCGAAATCGGTTAGCAACGATTCGCCCAACGTCGGTGATACGGTCACCTTCACCGTTCAATTGCAGAACAACGGCCCCGATACAGCGACCAGCATTGTCGTCGCGGACTTGCTGCCTACTGGCTTGGGGTTCCAGTCGAACAGTCTGGACGCTGGGAGCTATGATTCAGTAAGCGGGAACTGGGCGATCGGCCAATTGGCCAATGGTGGTTCAGCGACGCTGAGCATCAACGCGATTGTTGCCTCGCGCGGCGAGAAGGTGAACACGGCAAGGGTGTTGTCCGTTGATCAGTTTGATCCAACTTCTATGCCCGGCAACAATATCGAATCAGAGGACGACCAGGCTTCGGCTTCGGTGATTCCGCCGGTGATTGATTTGTCCCTGACCAAGTCCGTCACTCCTGATCGGCCTGCTGTAGGCCAGGTCGTTACGTTCACGATCACTGCGGCGAACGCGGGGCCGTCGGATGCAACCGGAGTGATCGTGTCTGATGTGCTTCCATCTGGTTTGTCGTTTGTCAACAGTCTAGCCACAGTTGGAGGCTACTCAGGGAGTGATGGAAGATGGAACATTGGTCAGATCAACTCGGGCCAGTCAGCAACGCTGACTCTGATGGCGACCGTTGATTCGGCGACCGTTTCAACCAATACAGCGGAGCTCATCGCGGCAAACGAGTTTGATTCAGACAGTGCTCCTGGAAACGGAGATGGAACGGAAGACGACATCGCGATTGCCGTGGTGACACCCGCCAACGCCGATCTCTCGTTGGACAAATCGGTCAGCACGATGACTCCCAATGTTGGCGAGACGGTCACGTTCACGCTGACAGCGTCCAATGCCGGCCCGGATATTGCTGAAGGTGTGATGATCCGTGATGTTTTGCCAACTGGTTTGAGTTTTGTTTCGTTCAGTCCTAACTCGGGAAATTTCAATCCGGGCACAGGGATTTGGAGCGTTCCCGCGATTTCATCGGGCGAGTCCCTGAGCCTCGAGATTCAGGCGACAGTTGAGTCGATAGGCCAGAAAACGAACTCCGCCGAGATCATCTCTAGCAGTCAGTTTGATCCGGATAGCACGCCAGCAAATGGAATCGCAGCGGAAGACGATCAGGATCAGGTCAGGCTCACGCCACAACTTGTTGACTTGGCTTTGACGAAAACTCTGGATGACGAACGGCCCAACGTCGGAGACAGCATTGTTTACCGTTTGGAACTTTCCAATGCGGGGCCATCAGGAGCAACGAACGTTGCGGTCACAGATCAGTTGCCAGCTGGCGTTGTATTCGAGAGTGCGGCGGCGAGTCAGGGAAGCTACAACGCTCAAACGGGGGTTTGGACCGTGGGTAATGTTGCTACGGGAGAAACGCCAAATTTGCAAATCAGTGCAACCGTTGGCAATACTCGTGGCGAGACGAACACCGCGGAGATTAGCTTCGTTGACCAACCAGATGTTGATAGTTCGCCTGGGAACAATCAGTCGGGGGAAGACGATCAGAGCTCCGTCTCGTTCACGACTCAAGTGGCCAATTTGTCATTGCAGAAGTCGGTTGACATTGCGTCGCCGAATCAGAATCAAAACGTCAACTTCACTTTGACGCTTTCCAACGCGGGGCCCGACAATGCAACTGCTGTGACGGTGCGAGATCTGTTACCACCGGGGCTAGTGTTCGAGTCGGCAATCCCAAGCACCGGGACTTTTGATTCGACCAGCGGAACGTGGTCTCTGAACAACGTGCCTGCGGGCACAAGTGCTGCTTTGATGATCGAAGCCCGAGTCGACTTGCCGAGTGCTCAGGGGAACTCAGTTCTCACGAATACTGCAGAAGTTCTCTCTGTACGTCAGTTCGATCCCAATAGCACACCAGGGAACGGGTTGGCTGGCGAGGACGACATTGCCTCGGTCGCAGTCACGCCGCCTGTGGTCGACATTGACGTGATGGCAAGAACGGACAATGCCGAGCCGCTGGAAGGTGACGTGATCTTGCTGACGTTTGAATCGTCAAACTCAGGCACGATCAATGCGTCGGGCGTGATGGTGCGAGCCCTTGTTCCCGACGGACTGACGATTCTTTCAGCTCAGCCACAAAACGGAAGCTACGACACTTTGACCGGTCTCTGGGACATTGGTGCGCTCAACGCAGGTAGTTCGTCGCAGTTGACGGTCACGGCGCGTGTGGACCAGCGAGGTCTGAAGCAAATTCCTGTGCAAGTCGTCGCAACTGATCAGTTCGATGTCGACAGTGTCCCGAACAACAATGTCGAGTTGGAGGACGATCAAACCGAGCTGACCATTCGGGCACCAAGGTTGTTGACCAAGCGACTGTTTCTCTCACGCTAGTGGCAAGGATGAATTTGGCATGCCACGACTTGCCGACATTTTGGTCGGCAATGTCGCGGTGCTAGAGCGATCAGGCGTTCGTTTTCACGGTGTGACTGTCCGCGACGTTCACCCAAACGTGAACGTGTGGGGCGCCACGATAGTGCCATACGAAGGAGGGGCCTTCCAAACGCCAGTTGTCCCACACGCCGTCTTTGCCGATGTCCTTGTCGGTGTAGAACGACAGGTTACAGGAATCGATACCACCTTGTGTGGTCAAACACTCCATGGCTTCCTTGCCGTCACTTTGTCGGTACATCTCCGTCAGGGTGCCGAGCACTTTCTGCAAGTGTTCTTTTTGGTCGGAGGACATGTCGCTGACTGGTAATCCGGACAGGCCACCCTTGGGGCCCTTGAAAGCGACAGCTTGCTCGCGCGGCGTCTTGGCGACACGTGCCTGCTTTTGCTGACGGCCATCAAGCATTTTGTAGACTTCGTTGGCTTTGACCGCTTGGTTCCAAAAGACGTTGTCAGTGTGTGTTGGGCCTTCACTATCTTCAGGGGCGTGGCCGTAGAAAATGGGACCACCGAAGGCGACGTGATCGGCGGAGTTGCCATCGCATCGCAGAGTCATGTGGCGACCCGTTAGCACGAGCTCGAATTTTCCCTCGCCCGGCTTGCCGAAGATTGCGATCGACTGCTCGTTTCCGAAACCGCCGGCATCATCTTCAAGCTGTTGGTAGTAGCGCTCGTGCCAATCCGGATGAATGATTGACTCAAAAACTTGAGTGATCAAGTCGCGTTGTTCGTCGGTATAGAAATCATCGTTGATCTCACGATTGGTGATTTTCCAGTTGTTCGCGACGAAGGTTCTTAGCAAGCCGCGTTTCTTATCGCGATGATCCCAGTCGAAACACACATCCTTCTTTTGCAAGTCACTGAGGTTGGCATACAACCGTCCAACCAGTGATTCTGCAGACACTGCAGTTTCAGCAGCGTTGGCATTTGATGCGACAGAAGAGCCTGCCGCGAGGATCGCCGCGGAGGTTGCAGACGTTTCCAAGAATTGACGTCGGTTGATCGATCTCGACTCGCTCATCGCCAGTGACCTTGTTTCTTGTTTGTGAGGGTGAAATTTACAGGCTCATTGTACGCCCTCGGCAGAGCGGTGTCTCGACAGAACAGCCGCTTGTCTCGGTACAAAAAACGCCGCCTCATCGAAGGGATGGGGCGGCGTCCGAGGTCAGTTTAGCGAAGTAGAAACTTAGCTATTGACGGGCTGGTTCATTTCGATCTCGTATCCAGAACGATAGGGCCGAGCGAGGAAGGCATTCGCTTCGACATCGCCGACGATTTGCTCGTTGCTATCGTCCCACTTCAGATCGCGCCCGAAGCGAGCAGAAATGCCTGCCAGGTGGCAAACGTTCAGCATCTGCATGTGGGTATGGACATCCGAAATCGGCTCTTTCCCTTCGCGATGGCAGTGCAGGAAGTTCGCCCAGTGTTGGGATCGTTCGTTCGCTTCCATTGGCAGGCCTTTGTAGACCTTGCTGATCGCGTCTTCGGGCAGTGGGTTGTCGGCGAGGTCCTCGACGGGTTTTCCAACAAGCTTTCTGCGGTTGACGAAGATGCGTCCCTTGTCGCCTTCGATCAGTACACCATTATCGGTGTCGTTTCGAATGATCATTTCTGTTCCGCCGGGATACTGCACGTTGAATAGGAAACTGGTCGCGGTGTTGTAGCGATCGTTCTGCGTCGCGAATCCGTTCTCATAGGAGACAGGGTGCTCGGCCTTGCCACCAATCGAAATTGGACCAGCTGTCTGTCCGTTCAACTTCAGTGCCCAGTTGCAGATGTCAACATGGTGGGCGCCCCAATCGGTTAGCTTGCCTCCGGAGTACTCGTACCACCAACGAAATTCATAGTGACAGTTGGTGTTCCCGCGTCCCTTGCCGTCTTTGGAAGGCAAGTTTCGGTAGTCCACTGCAGGTGCAGGTCCCAGCCAACGATCCCAGTTCAGGTTCGCTGGAACTTTCGCTACTGGAATGGGTTGGCTTGCAGGTGCTCCGCCGATAGCAGCCTGCACGCGTTTGATTTTTCCAACGCGACCTTCGGCGACCATCGCCATTGCTTTGACAAACAAATGAAAGGTGCTTCGTTGCTGGGTTCCAACTTGAACGATGCGACCGGTTTCTTTCTGGACTTTCCGGATCAGTTTGCCTTCATCGATTGTCAGCGTCAGTGGTTTCTCGCAGTAGACATCCTTGCCTGCCAGCATTGCTTCGATCAGTGGCTTGGTGTGCCAGTGATCAGGTGTGGCGACGTGGATCACGTCGATGTCGTCTCGATCCAGCATCGGACGATAGTCTTCGTAGACCTTGGCTTTCCCACCGCTCATGTCATTGTTCGACTTGTCAGCGCGGCCTTGATCAACGTCGGCAATGGCGACGACGTCGACCCATTTCTTGGCGGCACGCATGTTGCCGTTGGCCATTCCGCCAGCACCGATCACACCGAGAGTGATTCGGTCATTCTTGCTGGTCGTTTCGTCTGCCAGTGTTCGCGCAGTGGAATAGAAATAGGGGACAGAGACAGCTGCACCCGTGGCGGCAGATGTCTTCAAAAAGTCTCGGCGGGTTTCTTTCGAACGGGACACTCGGTCACCTCCATTGGGGTTAGCTAGCTGCGGACATCGCCGCACATCGACGTGGATAGTCTAGCTGGACGGGTTCAGTTGTACAAAGTGATGCCCTTTGTCCGGGCGATTGCAAGCTTTCGGGGATCGGCAGTCTGCTCAGCAACGGGTTACGAACGGTCATCCCGTTGACGCGGTGGAAGCATCGCTTGTCGCGACAATGGCGGGCGATACCTCAATTGGCTGACGAGTGTTCAATCGCCAAGGAAGGATGACCCAGAACGAACTTCCCCGCCCCAGTTCGCTCTCAAAGTCGACTTCTCCTCCGAGTAGCTTGGCGAGCTCTTTGACGATGGAAAGGCCCAGTCCTGTGCCAGCGAATTCCCGCGTCAGCCCATCCCCATCAAGAACTTTCCGGCTCTGGCGGAACTTTTGAAAGATGATCGACTGGTCTTCTGCAGCGATTCCGACTCCAGTATCGCTGATCAGCAGGCGAAAACGCCCGTTGTCCAAATCGGAGACCTGGGCCGTGATCATGCCGCCTTCCGGAGTGAATTTGATCGCGTTGCTGAGCAGATTGTTGAGAATCTGGCCCAACTTATTAGGGTCTTGGTAGGCCTTGGGAAGGTCTTCTGGGATGGCGACCGATAAGGAAATGTTCTTGTCTTCTGAAAGCGAGTGAATCATATCGCACTGCGCCGAAACCAGTCTTGATAGATCGAACTCGCTGCATTTGACTTCCATCTTGCCGGCTTCCACCTTCGCCAAGTCGAGGATGTCGTTGATCATCTCAAGAAGTAGGCGACCGCTTTTCTGAATGTTGGATGCATACCGACGCTGCTTGTCGTTGAGCGAGTCGATGCCTTGCAAGACTTCCGAGAAACCGATGATGCTGTTGAGTGGAGTACGAAGTTCGTGACTCATGTTCGCCAAGAAGTCACTCTTCAATCGGTTGGCTTCATAGAGTTGCAAGTTGAGCTGCGCGAGTTGGTCGACGCGAGCATCAAGTTCCTTGTTGACCTCCTGGATCTGGTCCTGGGTTTCCGTCAAGTGACGAAGCATTCGATTGAACGCGTCAGCGAGTTCGCGGAACTCGTCTTCCGTTTCGATGGTTGCACGTTGATTGGTATCACCGTGGGTAATCGCGTCACTGACGTCGCGCAAGTGGTACATCGGGTACAGCACCAGATGTCGCACGATCGCGTGCAAGACAAACAAAGTCACCGCGACGATCAGCATTCCAAGCGCGACCACGATCGCGCGAACGGCTGAAGTCTGAGCCGTCGTCTCTTGGTAAGGCATCGTGACTTTGACGACGCGAAATGGATATTGCTCGGCCAACTTTGCGGGGTCCTCATTTGGATCTACCGAGAACGTGTTGGAAGAGGAGTGACACTGCATGCAATCAAGAGTGAAGAAGATGGGCGTGTAGTAGGTGTAGCGCTCTTCTGTCGGGAACTCTTCTCGGTACAGCGGCGAGGCCAAGCTCGGTCCGAGTTGGCTCATTGGCTCGTTTTCGGCCAAGTCGATCTGGTGGGAGACGTCTTGAGGGTCTGCTTTAAAATGCGCGGTCAGACGGTCGAGTGCTTCCTGTTTGAGCTCCTCGAGACGTTGTCGCTCCGAGGGGGCGGTTGGCGGTTCGATCGCTGGCAACTGATCAAAACGTTGGTCGTCCTCCAACGCCAAAATTTCATATTCGAAGCTCGGGTCGACGTCTTGATCGCGGAGCGCGTTCAAGGTCTCTCGTTTGTCCTTCGAGTTTTCAACGGCCAAGTCGGAGGCCCAGATCGCATCGGCGTGTCGTCGATGTCGCTCGGCGGCGCTAAAGTCCCGGGCTCGCGTGCGAATCGTATTTTTCACTAGCTCCCGGCCCAGCTTTTCGACGACCAGAAAAGCGCCAAACATCAATAGAATCAGCGCTGAGCCAAAGAACAGAAGGCATTTCCGTTCCAAGCTCATGGAAGCAAACAGGCCCTGAAGAAGCCGAATCATTGAGTTTCTTTTTGAGATTTGGGTTTCTGACACAAAGTTTGCCCCCAAAAGCCATCGGGGACGAACTTCGATGTGTGAAGTTTGACCGATTCAGCAAACTCGTTGGAAGGTGAGTTTTTGGCCGTACAACCGGGAAAATGGGTAGATAGATGCTCAAAACCCCTAGTCTCTCCCTAACAGTCGCATTTTAGCTAGTTTTCGCTGCTTGCCGTCTGATTTTGCCACAACTAGCATGGGTTGCTAATTGACGTTGGGCTCACAGGAGAATTCCCGCCGCGGGAAGGCCCCACCGATGTATCGAAAATTCACTGAACTAAAAGCCAATCCACAGCAAAATGTGGAGGAGTCAATTGATGATGAATCGTAAGGTCCGACGCACCTTTCAATGGACACTGGTTGTTTCGTTAACAACTCTGATGACGGCCAGCCCAGTTTCCGCCGGTTGGTTGCTTCACAAGATCCGATGCAAGCGACAATGCTGCCCCACACCCACCTGTGCGCCAGCTTGCCCCGCTCCAGCACCAGCGTGTTCCGAAGCTCCTGTCATGGCCCCAGCAGCTGAGTGCTGCAGTAGTGCAATGCCAATCGAGTCGGCTCCTGCGGCTGACTGTTGTGGAAACGCTATGCCCATTGAATCCGCTCCCATGATGGGGCACGTGGAAATGGCAGCTCCGATGGAACACATCGAGATGGCTCCTAGCCATGACTCGGGTGTGTACAGCGAGGGTGCCGTGGTCGAGCAGCCCATGATGATGGACAGTGCTCCGATCGAAACAGCACCGATCGAGCATCCTTTCGATTCCGGAATCACTCATTCGGCTCCAGCCGAAACCGTGATCGAGTCTTCATCCGACACGCCGGTTGTTCCCACCGAAGTACCTTCCACCGAAGAACCAGCTCAACCAGCAGCCGCTGACGCTCCTGCCGAAGCACCCGCTGACGCTCCTGCCGAAGCAGCCGCTGACGCTCCTGCCGAAGCAGCCGCTGACGCTCCTGCCGAAGCACCCGCTGACGCTCCTGC
>JBGCGI010000113.1:0-49780 GCA_045110715.1 Rubripirellula sp. | reverse complement strand
TGGGGAAGATTGGTGTTCCCAGGCTCTCGCTGGCCTGCTATTACCCCCGGCATCGCAAGAACACGTCTGACAATCGATTCAAATGTTGTCGAGAGCCAGTGATTTTTTTGAATATTTTGCTAGGAGCAGCTTTTAACTTGTGGGGCTCGATCTACCGTGTAAATCAACAGTAGTGGATTGCGGTTTTCCCTTGTGTGGAAATTTTCACATGGAATTCTGTGGTGTTGTATGAGTCGAACGCGAATGTTTGACGCATTTGTTTGTAGACGCCGATCATTTGATTGGCCCAACAATCTAAGAGAGTTCGGAGACGAACGATGACGACGAAAGAATCCACCTCACGTGAAATGCTGACGATCGCCAAGATTGAGTCAGTCCTCAGAGTTCACGAGCAGCTTCGTCAGTACGCTACTGCCCTGCAAATCAGCATCGAAAACGCCGCGATTGTGCTTCGTGGCGAGCTGCCTTCTTTGGCTTTGCGAGCCGAGCTGATCCCCGCCGTTCGACGCGCTGGAGTCCTCGGCCAAGTCAACGTTTGCGTGGACGTCCCCCACTGAGTGAACCGACCTACCCGATCGAGGGTGGTGCCGTTTCCGTTAGCGAGCTGACGTATAAAGTCTCTGAACCCCGGCGCAGCGGTTTTGGCCGCAGCGATTCTGCCGCAGCCTCCAGTAAGTCGCGCCGACTGACTTGCCCGATCAGTCTTCCATGATTGACGATCGGAAGTCGCCGATAGGGAGAGTTCAAAAACATCTGCGCGATGCTCAGCATGTCCGTGCTTGATCGAGCCGTCAAAGCTGCCTGATCCATGAATGTTCGGACGACACCCGTTTGAGCAGCTTCGGCCATGCGGGGATCCGAGTTGTCGCGGGTCGATCGCAGCTGAACTTCTTTGGCCACTCGCTGCCCCGCCTGAAGCACATCACGGCGACTGACTTGGCCAGCCAGTTTTTCGCCATGCAAAATCGGCAGCCGTCGATACGGCGTATTCTGAAACTTGCGAGCCACCTCCAGCAACGTGTCCTCTTCATCAATGATGCGATTGCGATCGAGATTCATGTAGGAGGCAACGTTGGTTCCAGGCAGTTGGTCGTGCACCGCAGCAACCAAAACCCTCAAGGCGGTCTTCTCAGAAAAGATCCCCTGGTAACGTCCTTCGTTGTCCACCACTGGCGCGCCCGAGATGCGACGTTTCAATAGATGATCAATCGAATCGAACACGTCTTGGTCCGGCGATAAGGTGGTCAGTTCACACTTCATGAATTCGCGTACGCGTGGAACGTGCAACTTCGTGTCACTTGCCGTTTCGACAGATTTTGTCAACGCATTCATGCAACACTTTTCACTGAACACGCCCAGGAAATTTCCATCGTCGTCGATGACGGGTGCGCCGGAAATGTTGTCGCGCAGGAGGCGAGTGACGCCATCGAGCACGTCGGTTTCCGGAGACAGCGTCACGAGCTTGCGACGCATGAAGTCTTCTGCTGCTTTGACTTGAGACATGGGTGAATCCAATGATGAGAAGGAGGCGGTGTTTGAACGCGCTCGAATCAACGCGATTCAATTCCAACCACCCTAGGACTCCTGGAAATCCAAGTCAAAAAGTTTTTCCCGTTCTGACGGCCGTTGGCAACGCGTGGGTGATTGTGAAAGATTGCGCAAGGTCACTTCTTTTTCTTGGTGAGCCGCGATTCGTACTCCCAGCGGTGCTTCCATGACTCGAAATAGGGTTTGTATTCCTCCACGTCCGTCCAGAATCGAGGCTTGGGCTCATCTGCATGGACCCGTTGCTCGGGATAGTCTTTGCCAGCAAAACTTGCATCGACCGAACCGACCCAGTCCAGCAGTTGTTGACGCATTGCGTGGAAGGCCTCGGGCTTTTCCTTTGCCAGATCTCTCGACTCGCGAACATCGTTTTCGATGTCATAGAGCTCGAAGGCTCCTTTCTTGAGGCTGGTTGTCAGGAGTTTCAGGTTGTTGTCGATCAGCGCTGCTTTTCCCGTGTGTCGAAACGGAATGGGCTTTGAACGTTGGCCGATTTCTTTGTCGAGTAGCGGGGCGAGGCTGGTGCCATCCAGCGGTCGGTCGGTCGCCGGGTGTTCGATCGAAGTGATCTCCAGAATTGTCGGTACGATGTCCAGCACACTGGCTGGGTGCTTGGTGATTCGAGATTGCGGGATGCGACTGGGCCATTCGATGATCCCCGGCACCCTCAAGCCGCCCTCGAAGATCGTGCCCTTGTTGCCACGAAGTCCGCCGACCGTTTCCGGCTTGATTTTGGGCAAGCCACCGTTGTCGCTGCAGAACCAAACCAACGTATTCGAGGCGAGGTTCATCCGTCGCAGTCCCTCACGGAGCGTGCCGATACTGCGGTCCATGGCGGCGAGTTCGCCGTAGTGATGCCGCGAAAGTGCATCCAGCTTCTCAAAGGGCTCGATGTCAGAGTCCGATGCTTTGAACGGACTGTGTGGTGTGCCGTACCAGATCACCGTGAAAGTCGGAGCGTCGCTGGCTGAGTGACGAGCGACAAACTTTAGCGCTTGTTCGACAACGATTTCAGAAGAGTCGCCTGCATGTTCTTCGAACTGACCCATCCGACTCAGGATCGGATCGCGATCGAAAAAGTTGGTCACCGAAAACCAAGTCTGGAAGCCGAAGTGCCCGGGGTGGTGATCGTCGCTGGCCAAAATCGGTACCCCGGGACCGCGAAGCGCGTTGAGGTGCCATTTGCCAAAATGTCCGGTGACGTAACCTGCATCGCGCAGGATCTGTGCAAGCGTGATCTCTTGGCGTCGTAGCGCGTATCCGTGGCTTTCGACTCCGGTGCGATCGTTGCTGCGACCGGTCAGTACACTTGCTCTCGTTGGAGAGCAAACGGGGGCCCCGGCGTAGAAGCGATCAAAACGCAGGCCGTTGTCTGCCATCGCGTCCAGTTGGGGCGTCTTTAAAACGGGATGATTGTAGTAGCCCGTCTGCCCCCAACCCATGTCATCGGCCATCACCAAAATGATATGGGGACGGTTCGCCAAGAGTGGGGCGGAGGTCGCAAGAAGGAACGCCGCAGTGATTGTTCTCAGAAATGCACGCATCGGAGTGTCTCATGAAGAAAGTGATTTTCATCATGAGAATCTAACACGATCGCGGGGCGGGTTCCTAACTGCTCTAACGGCTTCCAACCAGAATTTGGCCAACGAGCAGCCAAACGGCAGTGAAGGCAAGACCGAGAGCGGTGTGAAGTGCGTCGACATTCATCGGTGTGGACCATGCAAAGAAGGGGAACGGTGGTGGCCCGTTCCCTGGCCCAGCAGGTTGTGATCTGTCGTTCACAACCATCGATTAAGAGCACGCCTATCCCGGCGTACCTAGATTGAATCGGCCACCTTGGACCGCTAGCCACAGAAAGAATTTCGACGCAGGCATACTCTGCTCAATCGGTAAAGTCTGCCACGTTCAACTCGACCGGCGCCGTGACCACGGGCTCCTCGTTGATCATGCCAAGTTCTTCGTCGTCGACTGCGTTGTCTCGAATGGGGCCTGGGTCGACCCACACGCCGGTTGGATCAAGTTGCATGGTGCCCATCTCAAAGTCCAATAGGACCCTCAGGACTTCATAGCTGACCCAGACGTTCAGCAGGTCGTTCTGCGCGTCCAGCAGGTCCGTCAGTGCTGATACCAAGTCACGAGCCGCGGTTGGCGAAGTCCGACTTGGCTGATTCGGTTTGACAGGCGGGTTCAATCGCAGTCGCGCGATATCGACCTGTGCGATGGCAACTTGGACCGCCGCACGCCGGACTTCCAGGTTGATTTGGCTGAGGTTGATGATCCGCAATGTATTTCGCAGGCTTTGCGAGACGCGGTCCTCGAACAGCATGTAATCGCGGCGCGCTTGTTGGTAGCCGATCAATTGGTTGCGATATCGATTGCGTTCGGCGAGTCGGGCGGTGGGAGTGTCGAACTGAATGCCAAGCCGAATCCGGCTGCGGTCATCATCAAAGTCCAGCACGTTGTCGGGGCGAGTTCCGATTTCACCGTCGACCACAACATCCAGGTTGCTCTTTAGGTCGTTCGCAAAGAACTCGATCCTTCGCCACTGATCGACGAGGTTCGCTCGAGCATTCATCCAATCGAGTCGGTTCAGGCGGGCAAAGTCAATCGCTTCATTGGGCTCAATTTCGATGGGCAGTAAGGTGATGCCCTGCAAGCGGATGTCGGCGTGGACCAACGACAATTCAAGAAGCAAGTCGGAAAGGCGTGTCGCGATGTCGACCACTTCTTTCCAGGATTGCTTCGGGTCGCCTTCGCTGGCCTGTGTGATGGCAGTCTGTCGTTCTTCAGAGATTTTTTCGAAGTCCGATTCGATCACCGGCAGTCGTCGCTTCAGAACCTGGAAACGGTCTAGCATCTGGTTCTCGTCGTAGACCCGTTCGTCCACGTCGGCGTCTAGCAAACGAACTTGCTCCGCAACGTTTTGCAGCTGTTGTTTTCGGCGCGGCAAGCGTTCGTCCAGTCCAGTCAGATCCGCCTCGGCGCTGGCCAGTTGAGACTCGATCGCTGCATCCAAATCGACCATTTGTTGCAATGCAGACTCGACGACTTCGCGCGTGGGTTCATCTCGCTGCTTGCGAACTTGGAACAGTAATTTGCTCAGCTGGTCCTGCAGTTCTGTCAGTTTGGGATCGATCAAGACAAAGCGATCGAGTAACTCATCCTTGACTTCCACGTCCATATCCGGTGGTAGTCCGAGGTCGATTTTGAAGGCGTCGACGCGGCTTTTGTAAGCGGCTTTGGCTGCAAGTAAACTACTCTGCGCGTTCAAGAGTGCTTGGCGAGCCTGGTCGACTTGCAGACGGCTGGTGATTCGGTTCGCATCGAAAGCTGCTTCGAGTTGCGCGAGGCTGTCTCGCAACGCGGCGATGTTCGCGGTTTGGTTTCGAATCTGCTGCTGGTCTTCAAGAAGCCCCAGATAACCACCGGCGGCAGCCGCTCCACTGCGACCGCTGGGGAATCCGGCGATCAAGCCGAGTCCGGCTTGCCCCACACGTGTACCCAGGGTTGGGCCACTGCCTGAGTTTCGGCCCGTGATGATGTTCACGTAGAAGCCCTGACGAAACTGTTCCATCTGTCGAACGTTCGCCAGTAAATCACGCTCACTTTGAGTAAGGTTCTCAAGCACTCTGGCTCGACCACCGAGTCGCAGCAGTGGTTGCACCAGCGTGAAGTCAATGGTCGAGGTGAACACATCACTACCGGTGCCCCAAGAATCCCAGACCAACGAATTCGCCAGGCCGACGACCAGTTCGCCTCCGGTAGCAGAGAGTTTGCTGAACCCTGCTGCAGAATCCAGCGAGCTAAGACTGGACGCTCCAACTCTTCGCCCGCGGAAATTCTGATCGAACCCGCTTCCCGCGAAGAACTGATGGTCAAAGCGAAAACGCTCGAAGGTCACGTCCAAGGCAGACAGGTAAAGCGTTTCTAAGTTGTCTTGGTAGTCGCGCGAGTTGACGCGGGCGACTCGGACGGCATCACGAAGATCGATGCGGACCTCACCGTCGTCGTCGCGGGGTAACGATTCTATCCAGGAAACAGGTTCGACCGTTCGGATTCGACCGAACTTGTCCCAATCTGGGTAGCCCGCTTTGCCGTCGACGCAGTGCATCAGCTGATGTGAACGCGGATCATCCGTTGGCATGGGAGGACGATCTGCGGAATAGGGATCATGCAGGCGGGAGTTCGGTCGCGGATAGACGCTGCCGTCGAGGTGACCGCCCTTGGAAGCGATCACGTTGGCTGCCTCCTGGTCCGCCTGTTTGCGGAACCAATGGCGCGAGCAGCCCGCGATACCGAGGCACACGACCCCGGCGAGTACTCCTGTTCCTAGGTTTTGCCAAACCCTCATGCTGCCCAAACTGCTTTGTTGGAAATCCGTTCTTTGCGCGCAACCCGGCCGTTGTTGGATTACTCATCGGCAAAGAAGCAACCAAATATCGAGTCAGATCTGGCGACGCCAGAAACGGCTTCACACTCTGGCAAGCCAGCGGAACCTTTCCCGGAAGAATAGCGCGCCCGATTCGCGTGAAACACGAGCCAGGAACGACGAAGGAATGCACCGACGTGATGTCGTCGCCCAGAAATGGGGGAAATCGTTGGCTAGGGAATCCAAAGGCGATACGATATCACTTGCCATGACCGGCCAGCCGGTCGTTCACAAATCCAAGAGAGTTGAAATGAAGTTCAAACGCTTGCACTTAGCGGCCGCCATCGCTGCTGTGACCGTGCTGCCGATCGGCTGCGGTCAATCCGGTGGCGTTGCCGGTCGTTCGACGACTGTGCCGACGCCCGCATCAGCGCCCGACGCGGGGGAAAAATTCGAACAGCCCGTGCGGCTCAAGGCGGGGGAGGAATTCATCTCGACCGAAGCCCCTGGTTACGCTTGTCCGACAATGGCCGATGTGGACGGCGACGGCAGTCAAGACTTGGTTGTGGGCCAGTTCAGTAATGGCAACATGATGTTTTGCAAGAATGTCGCTGCCACAGACGAACTGCCGGAGTTCGCAAAGGCGAAGTGGATAGGATCCGAGAGTGGACGAGCGATCGTGCCAGGCGTTTGGTGATGCACCAGTTCGACTCCACAGTTTGTGGACTGGGACCAAGATGGAAAGCAAGACATTCTTTCGGGCTGCTACTGGACCGACGGAGAGAAAGGCGCGCATCTGCAGATCCTAAAAGGTCTGGACAAGATGAAGTTTGCCGCCTCGGTATCGCTGCAAAACATCGCGGGCAAACCGCTTCAAAATGTTCCGATGGAAGATGATTCAAACACTGACTTGGGAGTCATCTGTACGCATCAACATGCGGCTGACTATGACGGTGACGGAGATCTCGATTTGATCGTTGGCTGTTTTGGGAAAACATTCTTTTTGTACGAGAATTTGGCCGAGGATCATGACGGCAAGAATGTGATCGCCGAGTCGCCTGTGACCTTGCCGATTGAATCGACCTCGAACCATGCTGCCCCCCATCTCGTGGATTGGGACAATGATGGCGATTTGGATCTTCTCTCTGGAACCGTCGCTGGCGGAGTGATCCTTTCTCAAAACACAGGCACAAGACAAGAGCCGCAGTGGGCAGAGTTCAAACAGCTGGTCCCACCGTCGAGTCTGCGTGAGCAGGCCGATGGCGATGACGTCGGCATGGGGGCGTCCACCAGGGTTTGGGCGACTGACTGGAACGGCGATGGTTGGCTGGATCTGCTGGTCGGCGATAACACAGCGATCCTCTCGCCCGCCGAAGGAATCGCGGAGGCTGAATGGAAACGCCGCCGATCTGCGAACGATGAGGCGATGCAGGCTGTGTCCGAGGAGATGGATGAATTCTTGCCGGAGTACGAAGCCGCGATGGAGAAGGGAGAAGAGCTTTCTGCTGCGACTCAAAAGAAGGTGGATGCACTTCAGCAGAAGATGCAGAAAATCTGGGCGGAGCGTTCTGAATTTCAGACCTCAGCGTCGACTGGGCACGTTTGGTTGCTGATTCGGAAACCCTCCGCTCCCGCCGCCGAGACGCTCGCGAACGACACGTCTTCCAGCTGAGGCATGCAGGTTCAAGGCTGGCGTCTTGTGGGCGCCAGCTGGCTGGCTTGGAGGGCGATTATTGGTCTCGAAAAAACCTGTCAGGAATTCGCTTGACAATATCAGACGCAATGTCTAAATTGATCGGCAGTGGGGTCAACGGTGGGTGGCTCCCGTGAATGTTCTCGACAGATGACATGGGCGGAACAATGCGAACGGTGGCGGTCATTTTAATGATCCTGACAACGGGTTTCTTCGCGGATTCTCGTGCTGCTGAGAGTGAGTTTGCGGATTCACAGGCTCAGGATTCACGCGGTGATGGCTTAGCTGCTTGGCTCGATCATCGAGGCCGTGAGGTTTGGGGCGAGCCGCCAAAGCCTTGTGACGATCTGACGTTTGCCAGGCGTATCTACCTTGACCTGCTTGGTCGAGTCCCAAGTGTCTCGGAGTTGCGTGACTATCAGGATTTGGGTGAGCTGCGTCGCAAGTCGCTTGTTGAACAACTTGTGTTTGGCGAAGGCTTGCGTAAGGAAACTTACGAGCGGCTCAGTGCCAGTAACTTGGCTCGGCACTGGCGACGTGTTTTGTTGCCGCCAGGGACGACCGTCAATGGTTCACCCGAGAGCATCGAGCGTTGGTTGTCCGATGCGTTCAAGCAGCGGACCCCGTACGACGAAATGATGCGGCAACTCGCTAGGATTCCATCGACGGAGTCGAGCGGTCAGTACTATCAGTTGGTTGGCTCGTTGCCGGAGAACTATGCCGGTCATATTTCGCGAGTGATGCTGGGTGTGCGAATTGAATGTGCGCAGTGTCACGACCATCCGTTTACGGACTGGAAGCAGGAAGACTTTTGGGGGCTAGCTGCGTTCTATAGCGACTTGGGGCGGCCTGGGGATGCGGCCGACGCATCCAAGGCGGCGGCAACGGGCTCGATTGAATATGAGGGCACGGTCTACCAGGCCAAAATGTTGTGGTCCGACGAATCCGTGACCGGTGGCAAGTTGGCTCCTCGTGCTCAGTTCGCGCAGTGGGTCACCGCCAAAGACAATTTGCATTTTTCAGCAACTGCGGCCAATCGCTTTTGGCAGTTTCTTGTCGGTCATGGTTTGTATGCCGATGTCGAGAACTTAGATGAGGCGTTGCCAAGCGAACGAGCTTTCTTGGATGAGTTGGGGCGTCGTTTTGCGAATGACGGTTTCGACGTCAATCGTTTGATCGCTGCGATCTGCAAGACCAGTTGGTATCAAGCGGGCAGCGTTGACGAAGAGCCAACGGATCAATCGTTTGCTCGAACGTTGAAAGTCATCAGCCCAGAGCAGGTGTTCGATTCGCTCGAGCAGTCGCTGCTGTTGCCGGTCAGCCGAATCGATCCCTCTTCGTCGCGTTGGACGGGAGATCGAATGCAGTTGGTCAGTCGCCTAAGCGAAACGGTTGGTGCGACGCCGGAGGATTACGCTGCCGGAATTCCGCAGGCCTTGCTGCTGATGAATGGCAAGATGACCAATGACGCGATCAGTTTGGATCGTAGCCGTCTGCTGCGTGCCGTGGTCGAGTCTCCCTTCTTCAATGACAACGATCGAATCAAGACGCTCTACTTAGCAGTGTTGACACGAGAACCGTCGGCAGAAGAGTCCGAGGCGATGGTGGCCTATTTAGATTCCAAGTCAGAAGACACTGCTCGCAATCGCGCCTATGGCGAAATTTTGTGGGCCTTACTCAACAGTCCGGAGTTCGTGTTATGTCGATGAAGTCACGTTTTGAAACGTTCTCGCGCCGTGATCTGATGGGGATCGCAGCGGCGTCGGTTGGCGGGCTCAGCTGTTCTGGTTGGCTGCCCCGGCTCGCGCAGGCTGCTGAATCACAGGCCGCAAAGGGCAAGCGGCCTCCTCAAGCATGCATTCTGCTTTGGATGTCCGGCGGGCCAAGCCAAATGGAAACGCTGGACCCCAAGCCGGGGCATCGAAACGGCGGGCCGACGAAGTCGATTGCGACATCTGTGCCCGGTATTCATCTGAGCGAAAACCTGCCAGGTGTTGCCAAGCAGATGAAAGACGTGGCCGTCATTCGATCGATGAAGACTCGCGAAGGTGACCACGGTCGCGCGACGCAGTTGATGATGACCGGCTATCGGCCGATGGGTGGTGCGATGGAGTATCCCGTGATGGGCTCGGTCATTTCGCAGCGTCTGCAGGTGCCCGATTCACCCTTGCCGGGATTTGTTTCGGTTTCACCATTTCGACCCGGTAACTTGGGTAGCGGCTTTTTGGGGCCCCAGTACGCACCATTGATGGTTTCCGGAGCCAGCAACGATCCAACCGCTCGTGCGAATCTTTCGGTCGAGAATCTTGACCCTGTTGGCGTCGATCGCAAAGACCTGGCGGATCGACAGAAGTTGTTAGAGATGATGCGAGCGGGCGTCCCGGGCGCAGCGACTTCAGCATTGAAACACGCCGCGGTTTACGATCAGGCCATGCGGATGGTGGAAACGCGTGGTGAAGGTGCCTTCAATCTAGAAGAAGAGCCAACGGAACTCCGTGACGCGTACGGGCGAAGCCGGTTCGGCCAAGGGTGCCTGCTTGCTCGTCGCTTGGTGGAACGCGGCGTGCCCTTTGTTGAGGTCACGTTAGACGCCTCGGCAGGCGGCAGTTGGGATTCACACTTGAACAACTTCCGGACGGTCTCGTCGCTGTGTGAAGTCTTGGATCCTGCTTGGTCAACTTTGATGACGGACCTGCGAGATCGAGGTTTGCTGGACACGACGCTGGTGGTTTGGATGGGTGAGTTCGGGCGAACTCCAAAAATCAATGCAAACAACGGGCGTGATCATTTCCCGGATGCTTGGAGCGTGGCTCTGAGTGGCGGGCCGATCGCTGGCGGACAGGTCGTGGGAGAAACCGATCCCGATGGCATGGAAGTCAAGGATCGTCCTGTCAGCGCGGCTGATTTGTTTGCCACGGTTGTCGAAGCCGTTGGCATCGACTCGTCCTCGGAGAACATGATGGGGGATCGGCCAATTCCGATCGTCGAAGAAGGAAGTCCTGTCAAAGAACTCTTGGGTTAAAAGGTCTTAAGCGTTGATTTTGATGACGACAATCAATTCGTTCAGTCGGAGGCGCCGGTTGGGGCATGCTGGGTTCAGTCCCGGCCTCAAGGGAGCCGGCGCCCTCGGCTGGGCTTTTCGTCATGCGATGGTGCTGGTGATGTGCCTGGCAGTCGCCCCAACGCTGGTCGCGGAAGACGCTTCGCTTGGTCAGCATGACATGCTGCTGATGCTGCCTGATGGTCCAGTGCATCTGCGCGTGAAAGTCACTGACAGCGGCAGCCCGCTCCAGGACTCTCGCCGGCAATACATCGAACGTCTGATCGCGTCGCTTGATACCGATCAGGACGGCAAGGTGAGCCGTAGTGAGACAACCAAGCATCCGCTGTTCACCGGTGGTCGTCGCTTCGAGGGCAACAAGTTCCTGGGGTCACTGCGGGCACGCAAGCCCTATACGCTTCGTGAAATTGAGATGCAGGTCAATCGCGAAGCGGGACAGCTTGTCAGTTATCGCCAGAACAACTCACTCGCCGATCAAGACCTCAGTGTCTTTCGCGTTTTAGATTCCGATGAGTCAGGTTTGATCGAACGTATCGAAATGCGGTTGTCGCCAGCCAAGATTGCCGAGCGTGATAGTGACTTCGATCAGTGTGTCACATTTGACGAATTTTTGACCGACGCGGATGCGATGGCCGATCCAAATGTGATCGCTAGTCCGCTGACCGAAGAGCCTCCGGGCGCGATTCACTCAGAATTGCTGAGAGATGCGAATGAGCCCATCTTGGCGGCTCGCTTGGTCAAACGCTATGACAAAGATCGCGACGCTCATTTGACCTCCGACGAACTCGGTTGGTCGGATGATCGAATTGGTGCGCTCGATGACGATGGGGATTCATTGCTGAGCATGCAGGAACTGAGCGGCATCGCTAAGTCCGAGCCGGACTTGGCCTTGGACGTGGATTTGGGAAAAGATGCCTCCGAAGCCATGCAATTGGTCAGGTCATCGGCCGACATCGATACCGCCCGCGCCGACTTGGTGCGATTGAAGCGTGGTGGTCTGTCATTGAGTGTTGGATATCGACACCGCGATCCGATGGCAGAAGCGAAAACGAACGCAGAGGCTGCCTTCAACGCGATCGACGTGGACGCCAATGGTTACTTGGACCGAGACGAGATTGCCGAACATCAGCGGTTCGAGCGATACCTGTTCGATGCGATGGACAGCGACGATGACGACCGCGTCTTTGCCGAGGAAATGCTGGCCTACGTCAAAGACTACACGGAGCCGGCCTCCACTTCCTGCCAAGTCACGTTGCTTGACACTGGCAATGGGTTCTTTCAAATCCTTGACCAGAACGGTGACGGTCGAATTTCGATTCGTGAGCTGCGATCCAGTGAAAGTTCACTGATGAACGTCGCAGAAAACGAACAAGCCATCAATCCTTCCAAGTTGACGAAATCTTATCGCATTGAAATTCAACGCGGTGGTGTGAGTTTGTTTGGGCGAGTGGATCGTCCTTCGGCTGAAACTCCTGCGGCTTTGTTGAAACCACCAAGTGGTCCAATGTGGTTTCAGCGAATGGATCGCAATGGCGACGGCGATCTGACTTGGGATGAGTTTTTGGGACCACGCGATGTGTTCAATGAATTGGACGCCGACCAAGACGACTTGATCGACGAATCAGAAGCAAAGAAAGCGAGCAAAGAGGCAACATGAGTACGACAACCGACGCTCAGACAACCGACAACGGAAAACTTCTCGATCAAGTTGAAAAACTACGCGAGGCACGCACGCAGCTACGTGCCGAAGTCGGCAAGGTCATCATTGGTCAGGAAGAGGTGATCGACTTGCTATTGCTTGGCCTGCTCTGCCGCGGGCATGTGCTGCTGCACGGTGTGCCTGGACTCGGCAAGACTCTGATGGCTCGGACGTTGTCGCAAACGCTGGATCTGAAATTCAAGCGTGTTCAGTTCACGCCCGACTTGATGCCGTCGGATATCACGGGTACCGATGTCATCGAAGAGCAGGAAGGTGGCGGCGGACATCGATTGAAGTTTGTCCCCGGTCCGATCTTCACGAACTTCTTGCTGGCGGACGAAGTCAACCGAACGCCACCGAAGACGCAGGCTGCGTTGTTACAGGCGATGCAAGAACAAGAGGTGTCCGTTGGCAACACGACTTACACGCTCGACCCACCTTTCTTTGTTGTCGCGACTCAGAACCCAATCGAGATGGAAGGCACCTATCCGCTGCCCGAAGCTCAGGTCGACCGATTCATGTTCAACATCCGGGTCCGTTATCCCACCGTCGCAGAAGAGGCTGAAATCATCCGGGGCACCACTGGCGTTGGGTCGGTCGAACCAAAATCGGTTTTGAACGCAGAAGATCTGTTGCGATTGCAAGAGATTGTCCGCAGCGTTCCGGTCTCGGACGATGTCGTGATGTACGCGGCACGATTGGTCAACGCGACACGACCAGCAAAAACCAAGGATGAGGGCGGTGTCAGCAGTGATGCGGTCAGCAAGTACGTGACGTACGGGGCCAGTCCACGAGCGGGGCAGTCGTTGATTTTGGCCGGCAAAGCACGTGCTGTTTTAGAGGGGCGCTACCACGTCGATTTCGCCGACGTGCGTGCGCTCGCTCATCCTGTCTTGCGCCATCGCTTGGTGCTCAATTTTCATGGTCGCGCCGATAACGTGGATTCCGATGATGTGATCGATTCGCTATTGGATGCGGTCAAGGAAGAGTCTGCATGATTGCCAAGGCTCCCAAAGAACAGCGTGACACCCAGCTCGGAGATGCCGGTTGGCTGAAGCCCGAGGAACTGGCGAGACTGAGTTCGCTGGAGTTGCGTGCGCGCGGCGTCGTCGAAGGCTTCTTGCAAGGTTTGCATCGCAGTCCATTCGTTGGTTACAGCGTTGAGTTCTCGTCGCATCGCCGCTACGGACCCGGCGATGACCTGCGTCATGTGAATTGGAAGGTCTTTGCACGTCAACGCAAGTTGTATGTCAAGGAATTCGATGCCGAGACCAACTTGAATCTGTACCTGTTTGTCGACGCGAGTCGTTCGATGCAGTGCAAGGTCGACGGGGCAATGACCAAACATGAATACGCGGCAACGTTGGCCGCGGCAATGGCGTCGCTCGCGATGAAGCAGCGTGATGCCGTGGCGATGGGAATGATGGACGATGGCGTGACCAGCTACTTGGATCCGTCTGCGAAACCAGGACGCTGGGAAGAGTGCATTCAGATGCTGTCCAGTGCCTCAGAGAAGAAAGTCACAGCACTTGGTAAGTCACTCGATCAGGCCGCCGCGCTCGCGAGACATCGTGGCGTCGTTGTGATCTTCAGCGACCTGGTCGACGATGTGGAGGGGATCGAGAGTGGTCTCCAGAAGTTACGCCACCGCGGACATGAAGTGGTGCTGTTTCATACTCTGGATCCCTACGAACGATATTTGAAAGACGGTGGCCGAGTTCGCGTGGTCGACATGGAAGGCGATGGAGAGCTGACCACCGATGTGGAGAGTATTCGCGCGGATTACTTGCGACGAATCGACACCTGGTGCAATCAACTCGAGGATGTGTGTCTCCATCAGGGGGTGGACCGATTGGAGTTGACCACCGACACGCCTCCGGCCGCAGCGTTGGTGGATTACTTGGTACGTCGAACGACGTAGACGAGAATGCAGATTTCGACGACTGAACTGAACGACCAAACTGAAGCAGCAACAAGGTAAAAGAATCAATCATGAGTTTCGTGCAAGCTGGCTTTTTGATTGCCTGTGCAGCGGTAGCAATACCGGTGTTGGTGCATCTGTTGAGTCGCTGGCAAGTGCGAACGGTCGAACTGGGCACGATGAAGTTCTTGCAGGAAGTGATTCACGACGGTGCCCAGCGTCGTAAGATTCGACGCTGGCTGTTGTTGCTGACGCGAATTGCCCTCTGTGCCCTGCTGGCACTGTTGTTCGCACGACCTTTCTTGCCCGAGAGAATTCAGCGAGATGGTGATCGTTTACGAATTGTCTTGATCGATCGTTCTGCGAGCATGGGGATGCCTGGCAAGAGCGGACGCTTGATCGACGATGCGGTGGGAGCTGCGTCGAGTAGTTTGTCGGATCTTGGCAGCGATGCGAAAGTGCTTTGGGCATGGTTTGATCGAAGCGTTCACCCAATGCCTGAGGATACGTCGCGCCCGTCGGCTCCTCGTGCGGTCGTCGGTGACACCAACTATCTCGCGGCGCTCAGTTGGGCCCGCGATCGGATCGATTCGTTTCCGGACGCCCTGGCTGACGTCGTTTTGGTCACCGATTTGCAGCAGAGCGGTCTTTCGGGCGACAAAATCGCCACCGAGTCGTTGGGTTTCCCAAGTGACATTCCCGTTCGCGTGATCGACGTTGGTCGGCCTGCAGCGAACAATTTGGCGATCACCAACGTGGCCACACCAGCGACCCGACTTGAGACCGAGCAGGACGTCAAGCTGCTGGTGACTCTATTCAACTATGGAACCTTGCCTTTCGAAGAGGTGTCGCTAACCGCAGCGGCGTTTGATGGATCAAGGACGATTCGACTGAAGAAGTCGATCAACATCCCTGAGGGCCAGGCGGAAGAAACTGAGTTCGACTTTGGCAAACTGGAGTCTGGAACTTGGCAAGTCACAGTGGGAATGGATGTCAACGATGACTTGGCGTCTGACAATCGACGCCTGACTGCGATCGAAATCGCGCAGCCGGTTCATGTGATGGTGTTGGATTCGGGATCCAAAGAAGACGGGGTGGCGTCGGAAAGCTACTACCTCGTCACGGCGCTCGAGCAGGATGAACGGCGCGAGAAACTCGATGATGAAACACTGGACGAAACCAACGAGAAAGGTCGCGGTCGGTTTCATGCCGAGGTGGTCTACTTGGAGGAAGAGCTTCCGCGAGTGATCGATCCTCAGGAGCATCCGTTGGTGGTCGTGGCAGACGCAGCATCGGTGTCTGCGGGAACCGTCGAACAATTGGAATCCTACGTAAGTGAGGGAGGAAAACTGTTGGTGTTTGCTGGTGACGGGGACATTGGCAGCGGAGGGATCCAACAAATCTGGGGCCAAGCAGGGTTGGCTCCCGGAGAGATCAAACCGCCGCAATTCAGTGGCGCGATGCCGTTTCGAATCACGGCAATCGATTCTGTAGGCACGATGCTGCGGCCGTTTGCCGATCCACAGCACGGCGATTTGAGTCGGTTGGCATTTAGTAAATTGTTGCCGGTGACAATCGATGAACAAACCAAAGTTCATGCCAAGTTTGATCATGGCCGACCCGCGCTCACCGAGCATCGCTTGGGCGCTGGCCGTGTCGTTTGGTTCTTGACCAGTGCCGATGGCAGTTGGGGCAATTGGACGACCAGCCCTTTGTACTTGCCCTTGGTGCAGCAGATGGCTGGCGACTTGTTGAACTTGACCGGCGAGGGACCGATTCGGTTTCGAACCATTGGTGATGAATTACCAGACCAAAATCGGCTGGTCAAAGCAAACACGGTTGCTCTGAAAAGTTCCGATTCCGAGTCAGGGTCCGAGCGTACTTTCGGACAGCCCGGTTTTGATCAAAGGAGTGTCGCCTTGTTTGTGGTCAATGGGCTGGCGAAGGAGTCCGATCCGACTCGGATGGTATCGAACGCCTTTTTTGAGCACTTTCAGTTGACGCCAGCCGACGCCAGCAGTGCTGTCGTTAGCGCAAGTGTTGTTGGGGAGAAACGGAACGAGCTTTGGCCTTGGTTGGCTGCAGCACTCTTCGTTCTGTTGGTAGGGGAATTCTGTTTGGCGAATCGCACGTCAGCTTGAACGGGAAAAAACGATGAATGCACCAGCAGTCAGTTTCAACGTCGCAAAACGATTCCACGAATTGCGCCGACGCTACTTGAGCGTACGGATTGGGATCGCATTTGCCGTCGCCGTCGCCGCGCTGATTTCAGTTTGGCTTGTGTTGGCCTCCTGTGACTATGTTTGGGAATGGTCGCTGCTGTCACGAAAGACAGCAATGTTGATCGGGTCTGTTTCGGTCGGCGCTTGGCTGGTAAGCCGGCTGTACTTGATTGTCAGAGATACCCGGCAACGAAAATTTGCCGCCCAGTTGGAGGCGGAGTTTGAAGAGTTCGGACAGCGGATTCGTACGGTGCTCGATACCGTGGATGGTCGAGTGGAGGGGCCCGACGAGATGTTGACCGCACTTGGGCATCAAACGCTGGGGCGATGGGAAACACTGACGCCCGCTCAAATGGTGCCGGCGCGATCCCTGGTCGTTGCGGGGATCGCCGCGATCGGTGGCTTGGTGTTGTCAGCGGTTTTGTTTTTTGCCGGTAGCGATATGAGCACCGCCATGAAACGCGTGCTGGGACAACCGATCCCCTACACCAAATTGACTGTCGCACCGGGCGATTCGAAGGTGCTTGAAGGCGCACCGATGAGTGTTTCGCTGCAGTTGACCGGACGCACAGACCGCGATGTGACACTGCGGTATCGTCACTTACTTCTGCTGGAGGATTTGGTCGATGTGGCGGACGTCCCGGAAGGGGAAGTTGCCGAAGAGAAAATCGAATGGGTGGAAAGTGAGTTGCTGCCTGCTGAACCAAAAGAGGGTGAAACAGTCGATCCAAGGAAGGCTCTGTTTGCCGCGGGACTAGGCAAGGCCAAAGAACCTATCGAATACCAGTTCGTAACAAGCGTCGGCGAGACTCCCATTTTCCGAATGGACGTACAGCCTTTGATCGAAGCTGATCGGATCGAAATGCAGGTGCAACCGCCGGCGTACACTCGGCTCGAAGGGCGTTCGTTTGCCAGTTCCAGCGTCACCGTGCTCGAACGATCTACCGTGACTGTCACGATTCAAACGAATCACCCCTTGAAAAATGCGACGCTCGCGACAGGAAAGAAACCGTCCACATTGGAGCCTGTCGAAGTCGTCGCAGGAGACGATCGATCGCAGTGGACGTTTGAGTTGCCAAGCACTCAATCCCTGCATTGGAAGTTTTCTGGCAAAGGCAGCGATGGCACGCCAATGATCCCGGTCAAAGGCCGCTTGCGAGTTCGCTACGACACCGCGCCTAGCCTGACTTGGCGTGACCCACCTGATCAGATCAAAGTTCACACGCTGGCAGAAATCCCGATGCGTGTTCAAGTGGCTGACGATTATGGTCTGACCGAATCGGGGATTGTATTTCAGTTGGGCGACGATGATGAGTACGTGCTTGCCGATTGGACGCCTGTCTCGGAAGAGGAAGCAGATGGAGATGAACTTGCTTCCGCGGTGACCACGCGAGTGCGATTGGAAGAGATCTTGCCGCTGGAGTCACTGGCTCTTTCGGAGCGTGACTACATCAGCTACTACGCGTATGCGGTTGACAATCGAGAGTCTGGCCAACATCGATCAGAATCCGATGTCCGCTACATCGACATTCGGCCGTTGCGACAGTTTTACTCAGAGTTTGAGCAAGACCCAATGCAGGGTGGTGCCGGACGTGTGATCGTGCAGTTGGGCGAGATCATTCGTCGACAACGTTTCTTGGTCAATCGAACCCGGCGTCTACTGCGCAGCAGTAGTTCTGATCTGGCCAAACAGTTGGGCACGATCGATCGGATGGTGGAAAGCCAAAGCGAACTGGCCGGGCTGACGCGTTTCCTGGCTGAGTTCTTTGTGTCGCGAGGAAACGACGACGTGGAAGCACTCAATCAGGCAGAGGCTGCGATGTTGCAGGCAGCAGACTCGCTTGCCGCCGGTAGTTTTGACTTGGCATTGGTGCAGGAAGAGGACGCACTACGGGCTCTGGCCGAAGCACGACGCACGCTTGAAATTGCATTGCTGAAGAACCCGACGCCGCAGCAACAGGCGGCTCTGCGCCGCTTGGCACGACAGCTTCGCCAGAAGTTGCGTCGCGAACCGCCTGAAACCGAGCAACAGATTGCCGACACCCTGCAAAGAATTGCCGCGGAGCAAGCTCAACTAGGCCAGTCCGCCATGCGTTTGAGCCAACGTCAGGCCAGCATGAAGTCGCAGGTGATGGGCATGGGGAAAGGTGGCAAGCCGAATCCCGCCAGCCCCAACGGTGGCGGTGCGGGGGGAGGCGGCCAGCCTAGCGACCCCGATTCAAAGTCAGCTGAGAACCAGACGCCGGATGATTCGGACTCAGCTCAGAAGCAGACGCCGGACGGCCCGAGTTCCGCAGAGTCTGACGCGGAAGCGAAGCCCAATGCTGGAGACCCGAACGAGCCTGGCGAAAACGAGAAGCCCGGAGAAGAGGGAGAGAAGGGAGAAGATCCAGAGGCGAAGGATGAATCAGAGGCCGCCGGAGGCGGTGAAGAAGCTGATGACGAGCCTTCCATTGAGGAAGCTCAAAACGAACTGTATGCGCGGCAAGTGGATTTACTGGAGCGTATCCAGGAGATCGAGGAACAGCTCGCTGAAAGACTATCAACGTCCTCATTGATGGCCGAGCGGATGCAAGAAGCGAAATCGTCAATGGACGGTTTGGCTGGTGCGGCACGTAAGGGCGATTTGAATGAACTTGCCCGCGACAGCAAAGACACTGCCGATCAGCTTCGAGAGCTCGGCATTCAGCTTGATGCGATGGCGGCTACGGAGCCCGTCTCACGAGTCTCATCGATCCGCGATTTGTCGACGTCTCTGGCAAACATGGAACGCGAGCTTTCAGCTCAGTTGCGAGCTGCAAACGGAGAATCGCAGCAGGAGCCTCAGGATTCTCCCGCGACAGGAAGTCGTGGTTCAGGAATGAGCCAGCTGGCCCGCCGCATGCAGCGACGAGCAGAGACGGTCGAGGATATTTTGAAGACGCCCGTCGAAGTGGGCGATGTCGAGACCAGTGAAGTCAACGATCAGTTGCGGCAGTTCGTCGAAGATAACGAGTTCTTAGAGCAGTTGTCCGAAACGAAGGCAGCCGTAGAGAAAATGTCGGACGAAGCTGCAGACTCCGAATCGAAAACGGGAGAACCCCAAGGGGACAGCGAGGACGAGAGCGAGCAGGCGTTTCAACGAGCTGTTGATTACGCCTCTGCATCGCGAATGCTGGACGAGCTCTACAGACAGTTGGTCACACCGCGATTGAATCGTCTGCGTCGCATGGAACAGAAGGCCAACCAACTTGCCAACCAGATGAAAGGTCAAGGCAAAGGAGGGGAAAAGGCAGAGCAACAGAAGCCGAGCGGTGGCGGCGGTCAGCAGGAGGAAGAGGACGAGAATCCAGACACGAAAGCTGGCATGCGGATGTTGGCAGACCAGTTGGAAGAAGAAGGCATGAAAGAACTGGCCGAGCTGCTTTCTGAGGGCGAAGTCTCTGACGAAGAGATTAAGAAACAGCTGGAGATGCAATTCGGTCCCAACGGAGATGGCAATGTTGGTGGTTCAAGAACGAACTTTCAGTCAGGGCGGCTGTCTCTCGTGATTGCTGAGCTTCAAGCGAGAATCCAAGAGATGATTCTGTTAGAGATTTCAGCCGATCGTGACGCACCAGTGCCAGCAAAATATCGTCGGGCAGTGGATGGATACTTCCGCAGTTTGGCCGGCGACGCGGATGTGGTCGATATGAAATCGATGTCCGGTGCGTCAGGAGGATCCAACTGATGCTGGGATGGATACTCGCTGACACCTACTTGTCCTGGTTGCCCGCGTTCACGGTGCAAGGTTTTGCCGTGATGCTGACGGTCTGCGTGATGCTTTGGGTGATGCTACGGCTGTTTTGGGGCCGGTCGCAGGTTCGCGGTCGGATCGGCCTATGGGTTCTGCGTCTGTGCTCGATTGCGATTCTGTCCCTGATTCTTTTGGGCCCCACGATCGTCGATGAGCAAGCCGGCGAGGTGACTCGTCCCACCATGATGTATTTGTTCGATGGTTCGCAGAGCATGAATTTGGGCCAGGAACAAACACGTTGGGAAGAGAGTCTGAACTTTGTTGCTGATGCGGAGCGGTCTGCAGGTTCCAGTCACACCAGTCATTGTCAATCGTTTCGGTTTGGTCATCGCCTGAAGCCCCTGTTTGAGGAGCCGCAGCAGCCCGAGAGTGGCAGTGATGCCAACCAAGCCTCGCTGGCGGGTCAACGTGTGACCACGATTTCGAACTCTGGCGAATCTCAACAACAAGAGGCGGGGATTCTTCCGCCGGAAGCGAGCGACACACGGTTGGGTGATGCCCTTCGGCAATTGCTGCCGCAGGTCAGTTCCAAGTCGTCCGCAGGTGTTGTGTTACTTTCCGATGGCCGCGTTCGAGCCTCTGAGTCGGTGGAGCGTTTGGCTGAGTTCTTCGGCGAGTCTGGTGTTCCTCTTCACGTCGTCCCTATCGGCCAGGCGACAGGAACCGGAGACATTGCTGTTGTTTCATTGGTCGTGCCAAACCGAGTACGGAAATACACCGAGAACGAGTTGCAAGTCTTTCTTCGAAGCTTTGGATTCACTGGGCAACGGACAACGGTGCGCATTGTCAGCAAGAGTCGAATCGGTCAATCCAGCACGTCGACTTTGGCGTCCGTGCCGATCACGCTAAGCGGTGGTGCTCAGTCCGTGTCGCTGACGTTTCGGGTGAATGAACAGCCGGAAGATTTGGAAATTATCGTCGATCCCATCGAAGGCGAACTGACCGAGCGAAACAATCAGGTCTCGACAAGGGTCGAGATCGATCGCACGAAAGTTCGTGTGTTGTATGTTGAGAGCGACGGCTCTTCGCAGCCGCAATCCGTTTTCAGTCAAGTGTTCTCGGCGTTCGGATCGTCCAGCAATCGCAGCGCAACGGACCTCTCGACAGTGCAGCAAGCGTTGCAAAGCGACGAGGATGTTGAGTGTACCGTGTTGGTCAGCAGCGGCGGTTCAGCCCCGCGGCAGGTGTCGGAAAATCGTACGGCAACATCCGCTGGATTTCCAAAAACACGAGCCGAACTGTTCGCCTATGACTGCGTCGTGTTCAGCAATGTTGGACCCAACGTGTTGGACGAGCAGCAAGTCGATTGGCTCGCTCAGTGGGTCGAAGGTCGTGGCGGCGGGCTGATCGTTACGGGCGGAGACGCGCTCAAAGAAGACGCTTGGAAAGACACTCCGCTCGAGCCACTGTTGCCGTTAGATTTGAGCCGCGTTTCGTCTTCGGGGGAGCAGACTCTCGAGATCTCACCGACGCTCGCACAGCATGCTGTTTGGCGTCTGCGATTGGAAGAGCGTTTGAATGACGAGTTGTTGAAGCAGTTGCCGCCACTGAGCGTCAGCGGCTTGGGCTATCAACCGAAGTCCACTGCTGAAATCCTGGCAGAACGAAGTGACGATGGCAGTCCGGTATTGATGGCACATCGCGCGGGCCGCGGACGCATCTTGGCCTCCACGGCATCCTTGGGTGGGAACTCGCTTTCGAAGCTCGCCAATTCATGGGGGCCACAACCGGAGCGAGTGGCTGCAAAGTTTTGGCGGAACATGGTTTACTGGGCGACCGAAGGATCCTCCACGGGGCGTCGCCGTCTTGTTGCTCAGTCGGACAAGCGGTTTTATCGGCCTGGTGAACCCCTTTCGGTGCTCGCGACCGCGTACGACGAAGGCGCCCGGCGGACCAAGAAGTACCGGCTCTGGGCGATGTTTGAGCCGGCGTCGCTGGACGACATGTCCCTGTATTCGCCGATTCTGTGGCCGGACAATGTGGTTCGCGAAAGCGGTGAAGTTGGTCCCCGGATCGCCTGGGGAGAGGAACTACAATTGAAGAAGGATCCCAATGGGGATGGCTATCAGATGGATCTGATGCTGAGCGAAACGAGTGGTGTTGGAGACAGCGGGTTTCGAATCGAAATGACGGCATACGAAGGTGCTGAGTCGAGTTCCGCCTTTGATCACGGCACTCAGGTCGATAGCACCTCCCTGGCGATTCAAATTTTGAGCGACCCATTCGAACAACAGAATCCGCTCCCAAACCATGAGCTCATGCAGCGTTTGGCGACGGTCTCTGGCGGCGAAGTACTCGAGACGCCAGCGGACTTGGCAAAGTTGCTGAAGAACCGAAGGCAAACCGAAGGACTGCCCAAGCGTGACGTGTCCCCAGCATGGAGCCATTGGGCGTTATGGTTATGCTTGCTGGGGCTGTTATCATCGGAATGGATTTGGAGACGCGTGACAGGATTGGCTTGACGGCCAGCGGGGACAGAGCACGAGAAAACAAATGCGATTACATATTTCAACAATGCCAAATTTGCTCTCTAGCGAAACGCGTATGAAAGTACGCGCGGACGACTGTCCGAGAAACACGCTGCAAAGCGAAGGCGACGTTGCCCATTACACACTCTGTTCAAAGGGAAGGGTTGATGGTTAAACCCCCAAAAGACGTGACGGCTGCTGAATTGGCAATTCTAGAGCAACTCTGGGAATGCGAATCCGCTGCAGTGAAAGACCTGTCGCAGTGCCTTTACGGTGCGGCAACACCTTCTGATATCGCAACCGTGCAAAAGTTGTTGGCAAGATTGGAAACCAAAGGCTTCGTGACACGCAATCGAGATGAATGGCCACACCAGTTCAGCGCATCGATTGCGCGTGAAGAATTGATTTCGCAACGTCTTCAAACGACGGCGAATGAATTGTGCGATGGAACGATGTCCACACTGTTGACGCATCTGGTTCAGTCACAGCAGTTTAGCGCCAAACAACGAAAACGACTCCGGAATTTGCTGGACGAGATGGACACCGACGAGTAGCCGTCTCGCTTGAGACGAGATACGTAACCCTGCTATCGAAAGCGAAATGATTCCATTCTTGAGCCTGATCGTCAGCAACCTTTTCGTTGCGTCCTTGATTGCTCTGCTTGCTTGGCAAGTGGGCCGGTCCGGGCGACGAGCAATGCTCGCGCATGTCTTGTGGGTTGTCTTTTTCATCAAGCTCATCACGCCACCCATTGTCGTGCTTCCCATCGAAGTGCCTCAAGCTTGGATTCCCCAAAACTTGATGCAAGTGAGTGTGTTGTCCGATGCGGGCCGGAAGAGTTTGGCCGTCATCGAAAACGCGGAAGGGGCTTCGGAGCCTGATGCTGCTCAGTCGATCGTTTCAGCCGAGGCTTTGCCTGAACCAACAGTTGCAGTGAAGCCAACACTGGCGGTGACGCTGGGGACCTGCGTAGGACTGGTCTGGCTGCTTGGTTTTTTGATCGTTGTCGTTCGAGGACTGATTCGATTCATTCGTTTTCATCGGCTTTTGCATCGTGAAGGCAAACTCGACGAAGAGGCGACGGGCTTTGTTCAACAGTTGTTGAGTCGCGAGAGTAAGTATCCGGTCCGAGGACCCGATGTGCTTCGATTGCCGGTTCGTGTCTCGCCGATGCTGTTTGGCTTTGGTCGCGCGGCAGTCATTGTTTGTCCTGACCAACTGTGGCAGTCCCTTTCGCAGGATGATCGGCAAGCGTTCTTGGCGCACGAGACTGCTCACTACTACCGTCGGGATCATTGGATCCGCTGGTTGGAGTGGATCGTGACAGCAACCTATTGGTGGTTTCCTGCTGTCTATTTCGCTCGTCATCAACTGGAACGTCATGAAGAAGCCTGCTGTGATGCATGGGCGGTCAGCCGGCTTCAGACTCCCCCGCGAAGCTACGCGGAAGCCTTATTGCGTGTCGTTGACTTCATCAGCGATCACGATATCGGCATTCCAAGATTGGCCAGCGGAATGCAGCCGACCGATACGCTAGAGGAACGCCTGCGGTTGGTGATGAAACCGCAGCTATCCTACGGCCCTTCCTCGGTGGGGTGGATGTCATGCGTTGCCTGTTTTGTGATGTGGATCGTGCATCCGATCCCCATGCCCGAGTCGTTGGTGGTTGAGACAACGGACATCGAAATCGAATCCTTGGTGTTCGACAGCCCGCCGGCGATTCCCGAGACTCCCCCGCAAAAAGTGGAGGTCGATTTGCCCGATGCGCCCTACGGCTTTTGGAACAAAAGTCCGCGTCGACGTTGGGCCGATTTTTCTCTTTCGCTTCCAGGGGCGCACTTGGTTGCTGATGCCGACCGAGGAATCTCGATTGAAGTGGAAGGTCGAGATTCGTTGCAGTTTTCGATCAATGAGCTGTCAGTGATCGCCGAAGTCCCCGCAACGAATCGTGTCATCATTGGTGATCGAAAGGGCCAAGTCCGGCTGTGGGATTTGAATGCGGGAATGCCAGTTTCATTGATCGGTCGGCATGCGGCACAGGTGACAAGTTTGGCGTATCACACGATGGGCGGATTGGTTTCTGCTGATGAGGGCGGATCAGTGATCCGATGGGACTTGCAGTCGGGCCAGGTCCTCGCAACTTGGTCGACAAAGAACGAAAATACTCTGTTCTCGTCTGCCTTCAAGCCAGCTTCGATCCAATCGGTGAGGTTCTCCAGTGACGGGTCGATGGTCGCGATTTTGACAGGTGGCTGGAGTGACTTAAATTCGCATCGCGTTTACTTTCTGCAAGGACAGACATTGGAGCCGATCAGTTCGCTCGCAGTCGACTCGAACACCGCTGTGGTCGTGCAGTCCCCTGAACATGGTTGGGTCGCTGTTGATTGGCTAGGCAATGTACGCTCGATCGGGGCTGAGTCCTCGGTTGGCAAGTTGGAAAAACACGAAGTATCGGCGCTTGTCTTTTCCTCGCTCGCTGGTCAATTCACGATCAACGAATCGCTCAACTGATTTCTTATCAAGGTGGCTGGAATGTTTCGTTTACTGATACTCTGCGCGATGGTCGCAACACAGGTCTCAGGGCAAGAGGCTGGGCAGGCTGAATACACGCCCGAGAAATTGCACGATCACTTTCGCAATGAAGCCCTCAGTTACGAAATGAAGAATGATGAAGGGCCGTTTCAGCTGCGTGAAAACCCTTTGATGCATTGGCAAAATCCAGAGCGAAATCAGGAACAGGGAGCAACTTACATTTGGGAGGCGGACGGGCAGCCCCAGGTTTTGGTTTCAATTTTCACGTATGAATGGAACAACGTCGTTCACTGTCGCCACGAGGTGATCTCGTTGGCCGAGGGCCCGTTCGAATCACGATTGCACGATGAGTTGGTTTGGACTCCCATGACAGCTGGCTTGCAGTGGACCCCGATTGGAGAGTCGACACCACCTTCGCAGTCAGCGGCGCGCCGAATGTTCCAGTTGCGAAGTTTGGCTCGAGAGTTTGAAGGTATTCTGCATCACAAGCGAACCGGCGACGCTAAATTGGCGATGCTACCGCAGCCTCTACTGCGATATCAATCGGAGGCAAAGGGGATTCTTGATGGCGCAATTTTCTCCTTTGCCGTCGCAACGGATCCGGAAATCTTGTTGGTGATCGAAGCCAAACAATCAGACGATGGTCCGTTGTTTCAATTTGCACCGATTCGATCCAACTACAACGCTTTAGAGTTGAGGCGAAAGCAAGAAACCGTTTGGGAATGCCCATTGGTCAATGAGTTAGAGCAGACCCGTGCTGCGCAACGACCATGGTCAGACAATCCATTCTTCGTCTTCACGCCGACGAATCCACTACCTACCCCGGGGTCCATTGAGTGACGAAATTTGCTGCTAGAGTTTTGCACGTGCTGTTGTTGTGCCTGTGCATGAATTCCGTGACTCTGTCTCAGGAAGGGACGACGTACACGCCTGAAGAACTTCGCAACCACTTCAAGAATGTCGCTAATGCCTACCAGATGAAGGTAGGCTCCAAGACGTTGAAACTTCGGTCACAGCCACTGATGTTTTGGCAGAACACGATTCGATTGCAGGAGCAAGGTGCGCTGTACGCGTGGTTGAATGAAGGTCGCCCCCAAGTTTTGTGTTCGATCTTCACCTATCAAGACGGAAACGAAGTGAAGTGTCGCCATGAGGCAATCTCATTGGCAGATCAACCGCTTGTCAGCAAACTGGATTCGGTGCAGGTGTGGTCACCACAGAAAGCAGGTGTCCAATGGAACGTGTTTGGTGGCTCGGCGCCGCCGGCAGAGTCAGAACGCAGACGGTTGAGTCAGATGCGCGGTATCGCGCGGCAATTCAATGGGACATTAAAAATTCCAGAAAGCCAGCCATCAAAGTTGACTCTGATTCCTCAGCCTCTGGTTCGCTATCAAGCACCTGAGTCGGGTGTAATCGACGGAGCGATCTTTTCACTGGCCGTTGGAACCGACCCCGAAATTTTCTTGCTCGTGGAAGCCAGAAAGGATTCGACTGGATCAACGAAATGGCACTATGCGGCCGCAAGAGCTCACTTTCACGAGCTCGAGCTGGAGAAGTCAAACGAGACGGTTTGGAAGGCTCCCTCCATCGTTGAGCTACAGAACACACGTGCGAATCAGATGCCATATGCGAATGGTTCCTACTTCATCTTCTTCCCTCCCAAGCCACTTCCTTCGCCAGAGGTACTGCGGTGATGTCGATTAGCAGAGGATTTCAAAATTTGCGTGTTGTCAGGTTGCTCGTCACGGGCGCAATGGTTCTTGCCGCCTTGCTCTCGCTGAATCCGGCTGACGCGCAAGATCCGCCTCCGCTGATTTCCGAAGCGTTGTTCAACGCAGGGGAAAAAGCGTCACCTCCGGGCGATCGCTGGCTGTTCTTGTGCTGCGGGTTACCAGGCGATCAGGCGCACCGCGAGCGACTGACGGACGCCTGCGAGAAGATCATTGCGGCGGCGGATCCCGTGCTGGGGGTCACCGCTGATCGGCTGCAAGTGCTTGCGGGCGATGACGAAATGCAAGCGGCGTTGTCTGGCAAGGCTGAACAAGTTGGCGTCTGCACAAAAGAGACGATGACCGAAACGATGCAGCGACTCGGTGAGCAGATTCCTGAACAAGACAGTTGCTGGGTGATCGTGATGGGGCACGCTCACCTGTACGACAACAAGAGTCAGTTCAATATTCTGGATGCGGATATCGATCAGAAAGATTTTGCTGCCTTGTCGAAACCGCTGAATTGCCGCGAGCAGGTGTTCTGGATCACGACGCCGCTCAGTGGTTTTTGGATCAAGCCGTTGGCGGGAAAGTCTCGAGTGATCATCTCTGCGACGGAGCCCGATTTGGAATTCACGGGCACCGAAATGCCCTACGCGCTAGCGGATCTGGTGGCTGGCGAGGGCGAAGAGATTCAGTTCGAAGACATCGATCAGGACGGAATCCTGTCGCTGTTGGATTTGTACTTGGCCGTCAATTTGGAGATCCATGGACGATTCGAGTCAATGGAACGATTGCAAACCGAGCATGCGCAATTGGAAGACAACGGCGATGGCCGTGGCAGTGAAGTCCAGTTGGCTTACTTGCCGGTCAAGGAAGAAGACGACGAGAAAGAGGATGCCGACGAAGATGAGGATGCCGACGAGGACGAATCAACTGACGAGGAGGCCAGCGAAGATGAGGCGAAGGAAGATGATTCCGACAGCGAGTCTGAGGGCGATGCTGACACGGACGCGAACGAGTCGGAGGAATCGGCAACAGAAGCGGTCAAACGTCCTGTTCCAAAGCCGATTGCTAACGTCAATTTGGACGGATTTAGGTCACGTCACATCAAACTTGAAATGCCAGCTGATGAAACCGAGTAGTGGTTTGCTTGTCGTTGTTGTGCTGTTCTTCGCATTCGGGCGTGAGTCAGCGTTTTCGCAGCCTCCGATTGAAACGAGTGCCGCCGATTCAGTCGATCAAGCGACCGCTCGGTTGTATCAGCAATACTCCGAAACAGCAGAATCGCTTGCGCTGGAAACGGTAAGTGGCGATGCCTTTCGACTCGAACCGCAACCACTTTTTCGGTTCGCCACCAATGGGAGTACTTTCGGCAGCGTCTTCATTTGGCGAGACGCCGAATCTCGTTTGGCTGTGATTGGCACGATCGGTTCGTTGCCAATTCGCCAGCTTGACCATGAGTTCGTTGAATTGCATCTGTTGAAACCAGCTGCCATCAATGCTGTTGCGTTGCCTGGTTCGCCTCCCAAGCAATGGACGCCAGACGTCGCTGCGCTGAAATTGATGCGAATGGAGAACACGCCACTCGTTGCTGCCAACGCTCGCAGCAGGATGGTTCAGATGCGGGGAATCGCTCGGCAATTCACTGCGATGATGCAGTACAACGGTCAGCGTCAGTCTCTTCGGTTACTGCCACAGCCGCTGTTTCGATATGCCGATTCGACGCAAGAGAAGGATGGGGCACTTTTCGCGTTCGTGTGGGACACGGGAACAGATCCGGAGCTGTTGTTGCGGTTGGAGGCCCTGCAAGTCGGGCAAGAAATTCATTGGCACTATCAGCCGGTTCGGTTCACGTATCGCGAATTGGCGTTGAGCCGCAACGATGACCAGGTTTGGTCCGTTGAGGAGTTCGTGCAACGTGATGCCCCGCAGCAAACGACCCCCTATGTCACTGGTCTGACCAAAATTATCCCTTAGGCCACCGCGGGGGCTCCACTGTCAGAACCATCGGTCGGTCACTCTTTGGATGTTGAAAGGCAAGTTGAGCTGCGTGGAGGCACATTGGCGGTTGATCCGGCGTCAATGTTTGCATGGCCGCGAGTTTGCCGCCGGAAAGATAAGCTGGGTCGCCGCAAACGGGCGTTCCCAATGACCACAAGTGAATGCGGATTTGGTTCGTGCGTCCTGTCAGTGGGCGAGCTTCCAACAGGGACGTGCCGTCATCGGCAGTTTCCAGCAAGCGAAACTCCGTCTCTGCAGTAAGTCCGTCGTTGTTGACCGTTCGCAAACCCGCCAATCCTCTTTCACGGCTGATCGGTGCGCGGCATGTGAATTGTTCTTGGGCTGGAGTGCCCTGGCAACGAACGATGTATCGTTTGCAAATTTGATTCCGCTCGAACTGCAATCGCAAATTCGTTGCTGCTTCTCGAGAGCGGGCAAGCAACATCAGGCCCGTTGTGTTGGCATCGAGTCGATGCACCAGTCGCAAGTCCTCGGGCGTGTAGATGCAATGCAGTAGGGACAGCATCGTGTTCCGATTGAATCGGCCACAGGCGTGCACGGGCAGCGGAGCTGGTTTGTTCACCGCGATCAACGTGTCGTCTTCCCAGACCACGGTGATGGAAGCGTTGACATCGGGTTCGATCGTATTGGGAAACAGATGGAGATACTGATGGCCGCCTCGAACGATCTGGTCCATGGCAACCGGTTGATCCATCTTGAGAATGTGACCTCGATCGAACCAATCACGCCACTGTTCGGAACCGACGTGTGGGTGCATTCCGAGCAGGCAATTCAATAGTGTCTGGCCATCGAACTTGGCAGGCACATTGATCGGGCGATAGTTGTCGTACGGTTGGCTGCCTGGCAATCTTTGGTGAGATTGTCGGAGTGTTTCGTTGCGGTGCTGAAGGATCTCTTGCATGGCAGGATGCGGCGTACCCATCTTCGATTGGCGTTCTCCGTTGGATGTTGTGCGAACAAAAAACGGTTCTGTGAGAATCACAGAACCGTTGCACGGAGTTCAGTCGCGGTAGGGCGAATTAGACAGCGCCGGAATTGCCGTCGAGTGCTTCTTGCAGTGCGGACTTAGGACGCACACCGACGAAGCTCTCGGAGACTTCACCACCTTTGAAAACCAACAGTGTGGGGATGCTGCTGATTCCAAATTTCTGCGCGACACCTGGGTTGTCGTCGATGTTGACTTTGCCAACTTTGACCGCAGGATTCTCGCTAGCGAGTTCGTCGATCATCGGAGCGATCTGACGGCAAGGACCACACCAGGGAGCCCAGAAGTCGACGAGCACAGCGCCATCGGCCTGCAGGACTTCCGAGTCAAAGTTGTCGTCGTTGAATTCAAGTACGGCATCAGAAGCCATGGTCATTCCTTCTCAATAGGCGCGAGTCACAGGGATCGAGCCGGGTTTTGGGTGGTTTGGTCAGATCAGAAAGGTGTGAGACACCGACGCCGAAATTGTAGAACGCTTCGAAAACGTGTCAATTTAGCTGACCAGCACCAACCCGCGGATTTTGCGATTGACCGCCGAATTGGCAGCGCTCGGTGAGGTGAAATAGTGGATGCAACAATCGGGCCAAACCCCTCGAATCGGAGAATGGCCGCGAATTCCCAGGCAGATCGGTTTCCCCCAGGATACTGCACGGTCCTTACAACCGGAAATCTCACGCAACTTGCCAATTGCAAACAATGTGTCGCCGATGAAACGACTAGGCAATGATCTATCACCTGCATTGGCGGATGACTCATGGAAATCATGAACTTTGAAGAAGAAGGGCTAAGGAAAGCAGCCATCCTGTTGATGAGCTTGCCGACGAAAGCCGCTGCAAGCGTGCTTGGGCAGTTACCGCCTCGCTATATCGAAGCGGTCAGTATCATGATTGCCCAAACCGAATCGGTGGGCGGCGATGATCAAGAAGTGGTGATTGCGGAATTCTTGACCAGCAAGGCCAGCTCCCTTTATGCCAGTCCAGGTGGTCTCGAGCGTGCGAAGGAACTGATCAAAGAGGCTCTGGGACGCGACGCAACCGAGCTGATCGGAAATCTGCAGCAGACGATTGAGGCCATGCCGTTCGGCTTCGTCAAGAAAGTCGATGCGCAGACCCTGTTGCAGTTTATTGGTGACGAGCATCCTCAAACGATCGCATTGCTATTGAGCCATGTGCCAGGTCACTACGCCGCCGAAGTGTTGGGCGGACTCGAACCAGACAAGCAGTTGGAAGTGATTCGCCGCGTCGCGACGATCGGTCGAACGAGCCCCGAGGCGGTCGCCGAACTGGAGTACGGTTTGGAGATGCGGCTCAGCAGCATGGTCAACCAGCAGCAGAGCAATGCGGGTGGGGTCGAGAGTGTCGCCGAGATCTTGAACGTGGTCGAGCGTTCGATTGAACGCAACATCATGGATTCGCTTGGACGTGAAGATCCCGAGTTGTCGGACGAGATTCGGCGTCTGATGTTTGTCTTCGAGGATATCTCTAAGTTGGGTGATCGCGACATCCAAGCACTGTTGAAGAACGTCGAAACTTCGCAATGGGCGATGTCACTGAAAGGCGCCAGCCAAGCGTTGCAAGAGAAGGTGATGCGCAACATGAGCTCTCGAGCGGCAGAAAACTTGCAAGAAGAGATGGACTATCTGGGCAGCGTTCGGATCAGCGAAGTCGAATCGGTCCAGCAAAAGATCGTCGACATTGTGCGCCATCTCGAGGACAGCGGAGAAATTTCGCGTCCAACAGGCGAAGAGGAAGAGGAATACGTCACCTAGTGTTGGCCCAAGTCAGGCCGTTCCTTGGACTGCGATGGTTCCTGCAGTGTGGCTTGAAAGAACGCGATCATTGTTGCTCGTGTTTTCGGATTCAAGAACGTTAGCATGTGACCTTGTCCTGGCATGACTTGCATCCGGCTGTCGATGCCTGCATCAACTTGCGCGTCATGGAATTGCCTGCTGCCGGTGATCGGCACCAGCAGGTCCTGATCGCCGTGAATGATTTGGGTAACCGGATCGCCCGGCGAGACGTGTGCTGCGGGAGATGCTGAAACATAGGCGTCAGGCTTCTCGCGTCGTGAGCCTCCCAGAAAGTAGCTGAGCGCAGTGTTGTCGATCGGTAGGCTGCGGAAATCACAGGGAGGACCTCCGACGCAGACGGCGCAAATCTTTGGGAGTTCCTGCCAACGTGGGTCGCTAGGCTGCCATTCGCTTGCAGCAGATTGAGCTTCCGGTGATTCATCTTCCAGCGCCGCGATCAACGCTGATAGATGACCTCCAGCGGAGTAGCCAAACATGCCTATGCGAGCGAGATCCAGCTGGAAGGTCTGCTGGTTCCTGCGAGTCCATCTCAAGGCATCGCGGACATCATCGACTTGAGCGGGGAACTTGTGTGTCGGTGCGAGTCGGTAATTGATTGTGACCGCCACCATTCCGTGACTGGCGAGGGCACGCGAATAGGACTCCAGGGTCCATTTGTCGCCGCTGACCCAACCGCCGCCATGAACCACGACCACCACGGGGTGTCCTGCAGGTGGAGGCGTCGTGAATGGGAGGTAAACATCGCACAGGCCTGAGCGATCGGATCGCTCGGCGTACTGCAGGTTTCTCTTGATGTTGACCGAAGTGGCCGGTGATTTTGCAGTCTCTGCCTCGATTTCGGCTTCGTCGGCACGGCTCAACGCTGGGAAAACCATGGTCCAGGCGAGTAGCAACCAAGTCGCATTGATCGATCGGACGACGAAATCGGGATGCATCATGAAAGGCCAGGTGCGGGCGGTGGGAGATTCTGGTCTGCCCCGTATAATAGCCCCTTGTCGACATCGGTCGAATCTCAATTCACAAGAGTCAACATGTCCGTGAAATTAAACTCCGTTCCAGAAGCTGTCGACGCGATCCGTCGAGGCGAGATCGTAATCGTCGTCGATGCCGAAGATCGCGAGAACGAGGGGGATTACATTTGCGCGGCAGAGAAGGCGACTCCCGAGGCCGTCAACTTCATGTTGTCCGGCCGAGGGCAATTGTGCGTATCGATTCTGCCAGAGACGGCTCGGAAGCTGGAACTCAGTCCGGTAGCCGCTCAGAATGATGCGCCTTTGAAGACGGCTTTTTTGACGCCGGTTGATATTCGCGAAGCCAAAACGGGGATCACGGCGGGAGAACGGAGTACGACGATTCAACGATTAGCTTCGCCAGATTGTGTCGCAGACGATTTTGTTCGACCTGGACACGTCTTCCCCTTGCTGGCCAAAGAGGGTGGCGTTCTGCGTCGGGCTGGTCATACCGAAGCTGCCATCGACTTGGCCAGAATGGCCGGTCTGCAACCGGCCGGGGCGCTGTGCGAAGTTCTCTCGGAGTCAGGGGACCGTGCAACGCGAGATGACTTGTCGGCGATCGCTGAAGAACGTGACTTGAAGATCATCAGCATTGAACAGCTGATTGCACATCGGCGAGTCAGCGAGAAACTGATCAGTCGTGCTGCCGAAGCAAGCCTGCCAACCAAGTACGGCGACTTCTCGATCATTGTCTATGGAGTGCAGTATGAAGAGCAAGAGCCGATCGCTTTGGTGTTCGGCGACCTGACCGCTCCCGGGCCTGCTCCTTTGGTTCGGATGCATAGCAGTTGCTTTACTGGAGATCTGATTTCCTCGCTGCGCTGCGACTGCGGAGACCAACTTCACATGGCGTTGAAGATGATCAGCAGTGAGGGACGCGGGGCGTTGATCTATCTGCCGCAGGAAGGTCGTGGCATCGGTCTGGCACAGAAAATTCGTGCTTACGCTCTGCAAGATGGTGGCATGGACACGGTCGAAGCCAACCATGCGCTCGGTTTCAAAGCTGACATGCGCGACTACGGTGTCGGACTGCAAATCCTAAAGGACTTGGGGCTGAGTGAGGTTCGGTTGTTGACGAACAATCCCAAGAAAACCGAGGCGTTCAATTTGCGTGGCTTTGATCTTCGCGTGGTGGATCAGGTTCCGATTGTTCCTCCCGCCAATGAGCACAACCAGAAATACTTGGAGACGAAGCGAGAAAAAATGGGGCATCAGCTCCCGGAAATGTAGTCGTTGCTTGCGGGCTCAATGCTCGCCCCGCCCCTTCGCTGTTCGTTCGTTACTTCATTCTATCCGCCGATTCGCTGACGATGCCGACCATGACAAACGAGATCGACGGTCTGTGGCCTAGTCGAGTTGCGATCTTGGGTGTCGGTTTGCTTGGCGGTAGCGTCGCGATGTCCATTGGCCGCCAACGTCCTGAAACCAAGTTCATTGGATATGCCAGGACTCCCGAGAAGTGCAGTCAGTTAGCTGACCTGCATCTGCTTGATGAAGTTACCGATTCGATTCCAACACTCTGTCGAGGCTGTGATGTGATTGTGGTCGCAGCCCCGGTGGACCGGATCGCAGAATTGGTGATCCAAGTCAGCAAGCACGCGCCGACGGGGGCTTTGATCACCGACGTTGGCAGCACGAAGGAGGGGATTGTCGGCCAAGTGTCGGCTGATTCGGTTGCCCAGTCGATGTTCGTCGCTGCGCATCCCATTGCCGGGTCGGAAAAGTCGGGTGCCCGCCACGCGATGGCGGAACTATTCGACCGAAAAACCATCGTGGTCACGCCAACCGACCAAACCGATGGCGACCTGCTGGCGAAAGCGGAGAAATTTTGGGGGCTTACTGGCGGAAAAACCGTTCGGATGAGTCCGGCCGAACACGATGCCCACTTGGCAGCGGTCAGTCACGTGCCACACTTTGTATCCGCTTTGGTCGCCAAAATGACAATGCCAGGGGCTCGCCCGCTGGTTGGTAGCGGATGGCAAGATATCACTCGCGTGGCGGCGGGGGATCCCGAGATGTGGACTGCGATCTGCAAAGAGAATCGGGCAGCCATCGGTCAAGAATTCGTCAAATTGCGTGACGAGTTGGATCGACTGCTGCAGATGATCGAAGCGAAGGACGATGAGTCACTTCGGTCATGGCTGGCCGAAGCAAAGCGAGTGAAAGAACAGACTTCGAACTCTTAATATCAGAGCATTAGAAATATGCCGCTTTGGCAAATCGATATTCATCCGGCTGAGGATCAGGTTGACCGCGAAGCCAATCGCACGGCGGAAGAAATCACTGAACTGGGACTTGGCGACAACGTTTCGGTCGCATTCGCCAAGAGCTTCTTGGTGCAAGGCGAATTCAATCGAGATGAAGCCGTTCGTTTAGCGGATTCGCTGCTTTGCGATTCCGTTACTGAGCGATCGGTCGTCGCGATCGCAGGACAGGATGTCTTGAACGCTTCTGGCCAAGACGCCGAAACTCCGTCGACACTGGTCAACGTCCTGCCCAAGCCTGGCGTGATGGATCCCGTCGCAGCAAGTACCGTCGGTGCGGCCAAGGATGCTGGTTTCGATGTTGCCGCGGTTCGAACGGTGCGCAAGTACTGGCTCAGCAATGTGGACGACTCATCGCTGGAACGGATTTGCCGGCGGGCTCTGTCGAACGATGCGATCGAACAGGTGGTGGTTGGTCCGCTTGAGATGGATCAGTTGGATGTCGGCGCACCCTATGAGTTCAAGTTGCTGACGATTCCTATCCGGGATCTGGATGATGCAGGCCTTGAGACGCTCTCTCGCGAGGGGCAACTTTATCTAACGCTCGTGGAAATGCAGACCATTCGCGCTCACTTCGTTTCCCTCGGTCGCGATCCCACGGACATCGAGTTGGAGTCCGTCGCCCAGACATGGTCGGAGCACTGCAGTCATAAGACTTTGGCAGGACGCATCCATTACCGTGGGCCAAGTCTTAGCAATCCGAACCAAACGGATGAGCGACAGTATGACAACATGCTGAAGGAGACAATCTTCGCCGCGACTCAGACGATTCGCAAAACGCTCGGTGAAGATGATTGGTGCGTCAGTGTGTTCAAAGACAACGCTGGAATTGTCACGTTTGATGACGAATTTCATGCTTGTTTCAAAGTTGAAACACACAATCACCCTTCGGCACTGGAACCCTACGGTGGTGCCAACACCGGCATCGGTGGCGTGATTCGTGATCCGATGGGCACAGGGATGGGGGCCAAACCGGTCTGCAACACCGACGTGTTTTGTTTCGCGCCGCCGGACACGCCTGTCGATTCGTTGCCACCTGGAGTCTTGCACCCACGCCGAGTGATGAAGGGCGTTGTTTCGGGAGTTCGCGACTACGGCAACCGAATGGGGATTCCCACGGTCAACGGCGCGGTTTACTTCGATCGTCGTTACTTGGGGAACCCGCTGGTCTACTGCGGAAACGTAGGAATGATCCCGGTTGGGATGGAGGAGAAGGAAGTCAAGGCTGACGATTTGATCGTCGCGATTGGCGGACGGACTGGCCGAGATGGAATCCATGGCGCGACCTTCAGCTCCGCAGAGCTAACCAGCGATTCGGAGTCGCTTTCGGGTGGAGCTGTGCAAATTGGAAACGCGATCACCGAGAAGATGGTTTTGGACGTGTTGATGCAAGCCCGCGACCGTGGGTTGTTCAATGCGGTGACGGACTGCGGCGCGGGGGGCTTCTCTTCAGCGGTCGGCGAGATGGGCGAGCACATGGGAGCAGAGGTTTGGCTTGAGAAGGCGCCACTCAAGTATGACGGTTTGACTTACACCGAGATTTGGATTTCTGAGGCGCAAGAACGAATGGTTCTGTCCGTCCCCCAGGATTCTTGGGACGAATTGCGAGAGCTGTGCGAGAGCGAGGGAGTGGAAGCTGCCGTGCTGGGACGTTTCGCTCCGACGGGTCGGTTGCAACTCACGTATCACGGGCATGTCGTTGGTGATGTTGCCATGCAGTTCTTGCATGATGGACGTCCGCCTGTCATTCGCGACGCTGTTTACGAACCCCGGGCTGTCAATCCGATTGAGATACCAGCGATGAGTGGGGACGATCATCGAAAAGCACTGCTCGATATCCTCGGTAGCCTGAACGTGGCCAGCAAAGAATGGGTGATTCGCCAGTACGATCACGAGGTTCAGGGTGGCAGTGTGGTCAAGCCATTGGTGGGACCAGCCTGTGATGGTCCGGGCGATGCTGCAGTGATTCGGCCTCGATTGGAAAGCCGCCGGGGGTTAGTGATTTCCTGTGGAATGAATCCTCATTACGGTGATTTCGATACCTATCACATGGCGTGTTCGGCGATAGACGAAGCAATGCGAAACGCTGTCGCTGTCGGCGCTGATCCAAGCCGAATTGCGATTCTGGACAATTTCTGTTGGGGATACACTGATCGAGCGGAAACCTTGGGGTCGTTGGTTCGAGCTGCGATCGCTTGCCAGGACATGGCGATCACACTCGGGACTCCGTTCATCAGCGGCAAAGATAGCTTGAACAACGAATTCAGCTACGCCGGAGAAGATGGAGAGAAGCAGACGATTTCAATTCCTCCCAGCCTGTTGATTAGCGCCATGGGACAGATCGATGACGTCTCCAAGGCGATCACGATGGACGCGAAAGCCGCAGGAAACGTGGTTTTCCTCGTCGGTGAGACCAAGCAAGAATTCGGCGGCTCCCATTTCTCGTTGGTTCGAGATCTCAAGGGGGGCGTTGCCCCGAGTGTGGATTCCATTCAAGCTAAGCAGACGTTCGCGACCGTTCACGCGACAATCTCGAGCGGTCTATTGAGATCATGTCACGACCTGAGCGAAGGCGGATTGGCTGTCGCGGCCGTAGAAATGGCGATGGCAGGTGGGCTGGGAATGAAAATCGATATTTCTAAGGTCGGTGGTGAGCTGTCAGCGACAGAGACGTTGTTCAGTGAATCCAATACCCGCTTCCTGGTCGAAGTGACCCCAGATTCAGCGGATGAATTCCAAAGTCGCTTGGCAGATCAGCAAGTTCCTGTCGCTCGTCTAGGTACAATTGAGTCGACGCCTGAGTTGATTGTGAATGACGGCGAAGCATGTGTTTTACAAGTTGGTATCGCTGACGCTAAATCGGCGTGGCAGAAACCACTCGCCTGGTAGAGACTGAGAGCCTTTTGAAGAATGATTTCAGCGATCGAAAATGCGACGTGGACAGTAGTGATTTCGCGCGGCCAATCGCGAAATCCTGAAAAGCGTGCGCTCGAGCAGTCGGTCGTCGAAGCAGCAGAGAAAGTCGAGGGCGTCAACGTCCTGTCGATTCCTCACTTGTATGACTTGCCACGAACGAGCGATTCCTACGAGAAGCTTGCAGAACTCGATGGCAATCTGATTCTCGTTTCATGGATCTACTCGCGAGCCGCACATTGGGTGCTTGATCGCAATGGGATCGGCGGGCAAGTCGGTGAAGTCCTGCTCGGTGCCGAAGATGATGACGACGAAGCGACCGAGGCGGAGCCCGACGCCGAAGCACGCGAAGTCGATCGAGTCACGGACATGCACCCGCGGCCAGACCGAAAAATTCACTGCATCGATCTGAAGACTGCTGGGACTTCTCAAGCCCTGCTCGGTGAGATTCAGAGAATCGTGCTCGGGGATTCAGAGATCGAAAGTCGTAGTCTTCCGATCGTCAGTGGTGAGGTCACCCAGGTCGATGAAACGACTTCGCGAAGATGGTATCCGGTGATCGATTTCAGTCGCTGCACCAACTGCATGGAGTGTGTCGATTTTTGCCTCTTCGGTGTCTACGGTGTCGATAGCGGCGAGAATATTCTGGTAGAGCAGCCAGATAACTGCCGCAAAGGCTGTCCTGCTTGCAGCCGAGTTTGTCCCGAAAACGCGATCATCTTTCCTCAGCACAAAGCGCCTGCAATCGCCGGGGCGGAGGTTGAAGGTGGCGAAGGGTTCAAAATTGATCTCTCGCAACTTTTCGGTGCTCCGAAATCGGACGAAAATCCGATCGAGACCGCCGCCCGCGAACGCGATGAGCAACTTTTGCTAGCAGGTCGGGAAACTGTAGGAATCGACGATAATTTGAAGAAAAGGCAGGCAGATCGCGTCAGTCAACCGAATGACAAACTTGATGATTTGATCGACTCCTTAGATCAATTTGATCTTTAGGCTTTGCTTGTAACGGTTGTCCTGTATTCCTGGTTAACTTTCTTGTGGTATCTGTCCGATAGCAGTAGGTGTACATTCACCCAACATCGGAGTCAGTTGTGCTCGACCGCCCTCATCCATTCTCAGCCCGGCGCTCCTTCGCATTTCTGCTCGCAGGTGCTGTTGCGACGAGCTTCTCAAGTAGTGACTTGCTTGGGCAGGAAGCGAGCGATCCGATAGCGCTCAACTCGCCGCGAACTTCGGCGATCGTTATTGTTGATACAGCCACTGGTAAAGTCGAGTCGACGTTGCCCGCAGGAGGACTGCAGTTACAGGCACCTCTGAATGCACCGAGCAGTACCGCGGTGGTGGAAGGTGCGGCGTTGTCGCCAGAAGAGCAAATCGCCAGGCGGCTCTGGTTGCTCGAGAAGCTGACAAAGCCAAAAACCGAACCGTCGATCAAGATGAATCCGCCGGCGCCACCCGCTGAACTGCCTGACCCGCCAAGCATGAATCGACTGCAGCCGAAGCCTGTGGCTAATCCAGTCTTTTCTGCACCGAAGACAAATACAGCTGGGCCGGCACCGTCGTATGTCGGGACCGAGCGACCGAAGGTCGACCCATTCGCTGAGCGGACTGAGCCCAAGGCAAAATCGTCTTTCGGTGTTCCGTCGATGGACATCTCAGGTAAGTCCGAAGCGGTTTTGAATCAGCCAGCGATTGCTCCAGCGAAAGTCGCTCCCAAACCTGCCCCCAGCATCGAAGAGTTTTCTGCAGCAGAGGAAGGCTCTTCCGCGCATGTGTCCGATGACGCGGCGTCCGTCTCGATTCGTAGACCGTCCATCGATCGAGATAGAGCGCCGCTTTCTCACCCACCGGTTGCTCAAGCCGAGGTCGCTCCGAGTCTCGTTCAGGTCGAACCGGTTCCTCAGGAAGAACCCGTTGCAGTTCCCTTGGACTATGCCGGATTCCCCAAGCAGAAAATTCGGTTGACCAACAGCGTCTATCGAATGCGAAACACGATTCGCCAGAGTCTGATCTATCACTACACGCGTCCAGAAGTTGCAAACGAACGCAGTAACTGGGGCATGTTGCATTCGATCATGGTTTATGGCATCGATACGAAAGTCAGAGTAGAACGCAAAAGCTATAGTGCGATCGCGTGGATGGCGGGCAACAACGCATGCCGTGGGCAAAGGATACTGACGGATGAAAGTGGACGCCTCTCCGCACGTAGCGGCGTCGGGCTGCAGGGTCACCAAGCACAAATGTTGGCTGTCTTCTCGCTTTGTGGCGTTCCAATTGACTACCCGCTTTACGCCGGGGACAACCAGTACACAGTCAAGGATCTAGTCGAGAGCGAGATGTTGGCTTGCAAGTCTGGCGAGGAACTGACGTTCACGCTGATTGGCCTCGCTCACTACTTGGACACAGATGCGGTCTGGCAAGATGAGCGTGGTGAGTCATGGGATTTCGAGCGATTGATTCGGGAAGAACTGGCCCAACCGATTGTGGGAGCTGCTTGCGGCGGAACGCATCGATTGATGGGCTATGCTCATGCTCTTCGGAAGCGACGTGCGGAAGGGAAGTCGATCACTGGTGAGTGGAAACGAGCGGAGACCTACACTCGCGATTTCACAAACTACGTGTATCAGCTTCAAAATCGTGACGGCTCGATCAGCACAGACTGGTTTGAGGGGCGCGAAGACAACGGGGACATGGATCGAAAGATCCAAACCACCGGGCACATGGTGGAATGGCTGCTGACAATCACGCCAGATTCGCAATTGCAGAATCGACGGCTTGTTTCGGCAATCAATTTTCTGGCATCCACGATGTATAAAGAGCGTGGTCACGAGTGGAAAATTGGTCCCAAAGGGCACGCACTACGATCCTTGGCGATGTTCTATGACAGGGTCTACCAGAGTGGCTCGGCATGGCAATCCAACACCATGGCACGCAAGCCATCCAAGTCCCGACGCTAGATTTCGTTTGGAATGTGGGGGGCAGATCAGTGTTGGTATCTGTCCTGAAAGCTGGCGATTGGCTAAAACAGTTGTTCTCCAGACTTCTTCCCTCCATCCGTGATATGCCGGTCGATGGCGACGCAACGACTGACCAAACACAATGCAGCAATGGTCAAGGCCGCTGTTGCGTTGTTGAAGACCCGCAACGCGGACGCTTTACTGATCCTGTTGGAGGGTTCGACCGATTGGAAGCGGGTCGCTGAAATCGGTGAGGGCATCGAGAAACCCATCATTGTCGCCGTGGACATTGCGGATGACCTGGTGGGGGCTGCTGAAGCGGGGCTGAAGCCTCTCGCTCTCAACAAGGAAAAGGCTCCGCTGCTCGAGCGTCTGCAGCATGCATTGTTGGAGGCGGCCGCAGACGAACTGATTCGGACCAACGGCGAAGTTGTTGCCGTCTACAGCGGATTTCAGCAGGGACGGCTCGATTCGATCAGCCATTTGCAGCTTGACGAGCGGATGCGACGGCTGACCAGTCGCGACCTTCAGATGCTTGAGAGTCGAGTTCCGCTGCAAACGATCAAGGCGGTTGTCGATCTGGCCGCTCAGATTGGCCGTGAAGGTCGTGAGGGCAAGCCAGTGGGGACGCTGTTTGTCGTCGGTGACGCGAAGAGGGTGCTAGAGCACTCCAGTGATAGTGGTGTCGATCCCTTTCGAGGCTACAACAAGAAGTATCGAAACCTGTTGGATGCCAAGGTTCAGGAAGACGCGAAAGAGATCGCGCAGCTTGACGGTGCTTTCGTGATTGGTAGCGACGGTGTCATCGAACGCAGTCGACAGATGCTTGGTGTGTCGCATGAGGATCTGAAGATGACCAAAGGGCTCGGAGCAAGGCACTGGGCCGCTGCCGCGATCACTCGCAAGACCAAGGCAATCTCGGTGGTGGTTAGTCAGTCAACGGGAACCGTCCGCCTCTATCAGGACGGGAATCTTGTGATGCGCATCGAGCCGATGGACAAGGCTGTCAAATGGCAAGAGTTTGCCTTTGAGCCTCCGAGTTCGCCTCCCGAAGGTTGATTGGCGCTTCCGTCGGCGTGTTGAACGCACGATTGCTTCAGCTCTGTTTTGACGCCGTAAGACTTCTTCTGATTGTTCGGTCTGGGGAAGGTCGTCATCTTGGGCAAACTCATTGAGTTGCTCCGCCTGCGCCCTATTCGTGCTTTATGTTTGCATGGGTCACCGCTCTGGCGTGACAAAATCTAGCCTTTCGGCGAAGAACTGCCGCGTCAAGCGATACGACCCGCACAAGCACTCCTTCGTTCCTTTCGGTGTGTGCCGCAAGGGGATCTTCCGGGGAAGTGCACGGGAACTATCGGAAATAGAGACGAAGGAAATTCGCGATGCCTGCAGTACGTCCAGAAGCAAACCGCCAACAACAATTTGAAGACGTCAAGCGTCGTATTCACAGCAAGTTGGTCGACAAACTCGACCTTTCTCGCGTCGGTGATTTGAAGGGCGACACGCTCAAACGCGAAATTCGTATGGTCGTCGAGCATCTTTGCGATGCAGAAGACACATTGCTCAACCGCCAAGAGCGAGAGCGAATCGTTGACGAAGTGATCGACGAAGTCTTGGGGCTTGGCCCTCTTGAGTTGATCCTGAAAGACCCAGGTGTCAGCGATATTCTGATCAACGGCCCCAAGAACATTTATGTCGAGAAAGGCGGCCAGATGCAGAAGTCGGAAGTTGAATTCCGAGACAACAAGCATCTCCTGCAAATCATCGACCGGATCGTCAGCAAGGTCGGACGACGAGTCGACGAAACCTCTCCAATGGTTGACGCACGTTTGGAAGACGGTTCACGTGTCAACGCGATCATTCCACCGCTGGCATTGGATGGAGCTGCGGTCAGTATTCGTCGCTTCGGTAGCAACCCACTCAAGCTGGAAGACTTGCTGAACTACAAAGCGTTCACGCCTGAAATGGTGATGCTGCTTGAAGGTTGTATCAAAGCTCGCTGTAACATCATCATTGCTGGTGGTACTGGTTCGGGGAAGACAACATTGTTGAACACCTTGTCGTCGTTCATTGGCCACGAGGACCGAATCGTGACAATCGAAGACGCGGCTGAATTGCAGTTGCAACAGGATCACGTTGTGCGTCTGGAGACGCGTCCGCCGAACATCGAGGGCAACGGTGCTGTCACGGCAACCGACTTGGTCAAGAACGCCCTGCGTATGCGTCCTGAGCGAATCATCATCGGTGAGTGCCGTGGTGGTGAGACCCTGGACATGCTTCAGGCGATGAACACTGGTCACGATGGATCGATGACGACCATCCACGCGAACACGCCACGAGATGCGATCGCCCGATTGGAAACGTTGGTGATGATGTCTGGATTCGAGTTGCCAGTGAAGGCGATTCGCCAACAGGTCTCTGGCGCGGTGGACGTTCTGATCCAAGCCAACCGACTGCAGGGTGGTCCGCGACGTATCACAGCGATCACAGAGATCGTTGGGATGGAGCAGGACACGATCATCATGCAAGACATCTATAAGTATCAGCAACTTGGTGTGAACGAAGAAGGAAAGGCCTATGGCCAGTTCGAGTGCACCGGAGTTCGGCCCAGCTTCATGGAACGCTTGGAGTGCAACGGTGTGCGATTACCCGCCAGTGCCTTCCGCGAGCGTGTGATGATGCAGGCCTAAGGCCCGTCAGCTAGAAGCGGTGCCCAACGCTGTTCGGTCACTGCGAACGAAGCGGCGAGACAGTGGTCTCGCCTGCTAAAAAAACCTAACTTTGTAACTCACTTCGACTTCAGTAGTTTAGTCATGAGCGGAATTGTCATTGTCATCGCGGTCGGCGTCTTCGTCGCATCGCTCATCGCCTTCGCCATCAATGTCATGATGCCTGGAAGCGATTCCAACTCCACCGAAGATCGTCTAGCTGCGATGGCGACTCGCCGTCGCGGTGCCGCCGGCCCGGAGGAGCAGACGGGATCTCTGATGGTCGATGGCTACGACGAGTCGAACATGTTGGGCCGACTGCTGCAGAGCCTGCCAGCCTTGACCGACTATCTGGATCAAGCTGATATCAAAATTCAGCCAGCCAAATTTGCCTTCATCTGTTTGGCGGCCTTCAGCCTCGGGATTCTGGCATGTGTGATGACTCCCGTGCCAGTCTTGCTGGGGCCGATACTCGGGTTCCTGTTCATGGGCATGCCCGTGGGTTGGGTTTTCCTGAAACGGAGTAAGCGCTTGTCAAAGTTCGGCAAGCAAATGCCAGAAGCATTGGAACTGCTCAGTCGATCACTTCGTGCAGGTCACTCATTGAACGCCGGTTTCGGTTTGGTGGCGAGCGAAATGGAAGCCCCTTTGGCGACAGAGTTCGGCCGTGCTTTTGAAGAGCAGAACTTCGGTATTCCACTGGATGAAGCCATCGAAGACATGGCCAAGCGTGTTCCAAACATGGACCTTCGCTTCTTTGCAACTGCGGTTGTTTTGCAGCGTCAAACGGGTGGTGACTTGGCTGAGATTCTTGACAAAATCGGACACTTGGTTCGCGAGCGTCTGATGATCTTGGGCCAGATTCAAGCCTTGACCGGTGAGGGGCGTATGAGTGGAGCCGTACTGTTGGGTCTGCCACCAGTGCTGTTCTTGGTCATGCTGAAGCTGAACTACGAATATGTGATGATGTTGTTCACAGACGAAATCGGACGCTACATGCTTTGTGGTGCCCTGGTCACTCAGTTGATCGGTGCTCTGGTGATCAAGAAGATCATCACAATCAAGGTCTAATTCGTCGCCGACGCCACATACACAACTTACAACCAAACACTTTATTGAACGTTCTCAACGGCCATGTTCGGCTGAATTTGGGATGAATTAGGAACTGTTGAAATGACTACGATGCTGATCCTCGCCGTGCTAAGCCCGGTCACAATCACTTCAGTCGCTATCTTTTTCGGTGTCACCGCGATCGCTTGGCTTGTCATTGGCCGCGTAGGTGGTGACGACAAGCCACGCGCCGAAGCCCGTTTGGACATGCTGAAGCAGCGCAGTTCGGGCGCGCCAGTCGAAGACAGCAGCAGTGACAAGCAACGCAAAAAGAACGAGGCACTGGCAGCAGTGCTTGAGAAAGCCACTTCGCCGTTGGCAGACACCGTTACCGGTACAGCCGAAGAGATGGGAAAGCTTCGCGAGAAGCTGGTCAACGCAGGATTCCGTCGTGAGACGGCTCCCGTGGTTTTCAAAGGAATGCAGCTGATTATCGCAGGCGTAGGACTATTCATTGGTGGCGTGTTCGGCGTATTCACCGACGGATTGAGCCAAGGTCTGTTGATGAAGGCACTGGGCGGAATCGTGATTGGTTTCTTGGTGCCTTCGTTCCTGCTTGGTCACTTGGCTAAGAAACGGATGGAAAAGATCTTCTTGGGGCTTCCTGATGCATTGGACTTGATGGTCGTCTGTGTTGAGGCTGGCCTTGGTATGGACCAAGCACTTCGCAAAGTTGCGGAAGAAATGTGCAAGAGCCACAAGGACATTGGGGAAGAGTTCTCGATCGCCAACCAGCAACTGCAATTCGGACGCCCTCGCGCCGAAGTCCTGCAAGCCTTGGGATTCCGCAGTGGTGTGGACGACTTGAAGCAACTGGCGTCCATTCTGGTTCAAGCAGACAAGTTCGGCTCCAGTGTGGCAACCGCACTTCGCGTTCAAAGCGATTCGATGCGAACCAAGCGTCGTCAAATCGCTGAGGAGAAAGCGGCAAAGACTGCTGTGAAGATGATCTTCCCACTCGTGCTGTTCATCTTTCCCGGTATTTTCGTGGTGCTCGTCGGACCTGCTGCGATCAACATGTATCGCAATCTGCTGTCCCAGTAACTCGGCTTCCGCACGAGGCAATTCCATCGAATACAATTCAGGTCGCGTTCCCGATTGCCGAGACCGATTTCTGGATGAACAACGATGCCTACCTCACGATTGCGATTGCTGGCTTTGATGGTGATTTTGAGTGTTGCGAGCGATTGCTTTGGTGACACGTCGATTCAAGTTTCCTTGCGAAGCCAGACGCCTGGCGATGGCAACAGCGAGATGTTTGAGTTTCGACAGCAGAGTGAGACTTGGAAGAGCTCTCAGACGGCTGTCATTGTCTGTGACATGTGGGACTCGCATCACTGCTACCGCGCCGTTTTGCGTGAGAATCAAATGGTTCCCCGGATGGAAAGGTTGCTGACGACGCTTCGTGAACAAGGCGTCACGATCATTCATGCCCCCAGCAGTTGCGTTGACGCTTACGCCAAACATGGCGCTCGGCTGCGTGTCGCCTCGGTACCGAAGTCGACACCGCCAGAGAATATCAACGCTTGGTGTCATTCGATTCCCGCGGAGGAAGTTGTGAAGTATCCCATCGATCAGTCCGATGGCGGCGAAGACGATACACCCGAAGAACACGCAGCGTGGGCGAACGAGCTGGCTGCCAAGGGGCTGAATCCCAAGGCTCCATGGAAGAAACAGCACGCAGGAATAACCATTGATCCAGAGAGAGACTTCATCAGTGATCGAGGAGATGAAGTTTGGAGCATCCTGAAAGCAGAGGGTATCGAGAACGTGATTCTGGTTGGTGTTCACGTCAACATGTGTGTGCTCGGGCGACCCTTCGGGCTCCGGCAGCTTGCCAAGAACGGCGTCAATGTGGTGTTGATGCGAGACTTAACAGACTCGATGTACAATCCTAAAGCCTGGCCCAAGGTCAGTCATCAAAAGGGCACCGACTTGATCATCACGCACATCGAGCGGCACGTCTGTCCAACGATTTCCAGCGAACAGGTGCTGGGTGGGAAAGCGTTTCACTTCGCTCCTTTGAAGGCAGGCGAACACTAGATTCCCGGCCTCGTCGCTATGCGAGCAAGTCACCGATGACGTGTCCATGCACGTCGGTCAATCGAAAGTCTCGGCCCTGGTACCGATAGGTCAATCGTTTGTGATCGATGCCCAGCAAATGCAGAATGGTTGCATTCAAGTCGTGAATGTGCATTGTACCGGGCGTCCACTCTTCTTTGGACGGCTGAGGTGTCAGCGGATTTCCATCTACATCGGCGATGTTGTAGCCGTACTCGTCAGATTGTCCGTAGGTAATCCCCGGTTTCACTCCTCCACCAGCCATCCAGGTCGTGAAGCATCGTGGATGATGATCGCGACCGTAGTTCTCACGCGTTAGCTTTCCTTGGCAGTAGGCTGTTCGCCCAAATTCTCCTCCCCAGACCACGAGAGTGTCATCGAGCATGCCACGTTGCTTGAGATCGATGATCAACCCCGCACAGGCTTGATCGATGTCCTTGCACTGGGACTGATGTTCGGTGGGCAGACGATTGTGGGCGTCCCAGCCACGCTGGAAAATTTGAATGTTGCGAACGCCTCGTTCAGCAAGTCGCCTGGCATTCAAACAACATGCTGCAAATGTTCCAGGCGTTCTCGCTTCGTCGCCGTAGAGTTTGAAAGTAGATTCGTTTTCGTTTGATAGATCCATCAATTCAGGTACCGACGCTTGCATGCGATAGGCCATTTCGTGTTGCTTGATCCGCGCGACGATTTCTGGATTTCCAAGTTCGTCATGCAGCGACAGATTGATTGCTGCTAACGCATCCAGTTGGTTTCTGCGATCGTTGCGTGACACTCCCGCTGGGTTGCTTAAGTACAAAACGGGATCGCCTTGGCTGCGCATCAGAATGCCTTGGTGATCCGAGGGCATGAACCCCGTTCCCCAAAGCCGATTGAACAGGCTCTGTTCCGCAAAATTCGTCTTCGCATGCATCACCACATAGTGTGGAAGATCTTCGTTCATGCTGCCCAGGCCGTAACTGAGCCACGCACCAAGGCTTGGTCGGCCAGGGATTTGGCTTCCTGTCTGAATGTAGGTGATGGCGGGGTCGTGATTGATTGCTTCGGTGAACGTACTGTGGACGACGCAGAGTTCTTTGGCGACGGTGGCGGTGTGCGGAAGTAGTTCACTGACCCAGACCCCACGATCGTTGTTTTCGTGTTTGCGGAACTTGTACTTGCTGGGGCACAGCGGCAGTCCGTCTTTCTGGTTCGCGGTCATTCCAGTCACACGCTGTCCATCGCGGACGTGATCGGGCAACTGTTTGTTGAATTCTTGAGCTAGTTTTGGTTTGTAGTCCCAGAGATCCAGGTGACTTGGCCCACCGCTCATGAACAGATAGATGACACGTTTCGCTTTTGCGGCGTGATGCATGCCACCCTTGAAGTCCGCCACCGAACTTTCAACGGCTGAGGCGTCCCGTGGCAGCAGTCCCGCTAAAGCTGCTGTCCCCAGTCCCAACGCTGAACGCCCCATCAGTTGGCGTCTTGTTTGCATCAAATTAGCTTCGTTCGGCAAGTTCATCGCGATTTCTCTAGCGTTTTCCGGCGTCGGATTGGCCCAGCAGGTTTTGAAACACGCCGTGGGCGATCTGCAATCGTTGGATTTCTTGTTGCGACGGTTCTCGCGACAATTGTACTTGCAGGCCCTTTCCATCTTCATCTTCGGAGCCACAAGTTACTGATTCGATAATGTCATCGAGGCCTGACTTCGAAAAGAATCGCTCAGCCAACTTGCTGAGCGCATCTTGTGCGATCGACAGGTCACCTTTGCAGGGACACGTCAAGTTTTCTGCCAAGGCAACTTGATGCAAGACGCCGCAGGCGGCATCAGGATGGGCAGGAGACAACGCCTCAATGCCAGACTCCAACAGCGGTGCGGCAGCAGGATTGCGGTCATGGTGCTGGTGAAAAATGCCGTAAGCAATTTGCGTGCGAGCCAGCATTTCTTCGTCGCCAGAAGCCTCCGCATTCACAAGTGCTTCGCGAAAACGTTGGTCGGCTTGGTCTTCGAAGCCCACGTCAGACTCGTACAAAGCCCAATTGCGAAGAACGCCAGCGGAATCACTCTGAAGACCGTGCTCGATGGCATGATCCAGTGCATCTTGATAGGCAATGCGAACTTGCTCAGGCGAGGCATCCGTATCCGAGAACATCAAAGCACGTCCTTCGAGTGCGTTGACGACGACCGCGGGGTCTCCAAGTTGCCGCGCGGTTTCCACCGCGCGCTCGATCGATCGCTGTCGCTCTTCGTTGTTCCCCCGCTCACTGGCAATGTTGGACCACAAAGCGACAATGTTCATCATCGGTGTCGCGTCAGGAGGAAGATGCTTACCTGCCCAATCCGACAGTTGTCGCAAGTAACGCATTCCAGTCGAGTCAGGCATCGATTCGGCAAGCACCATGGCAGAGTCGATCAGAGGGCCAATGACACCCGTTGTTTCCGAGCCTACGAATCCCCAGATCTCGTCGGCGGTCAAACCGCTGGCAGATGCAAGCGCTGTCGTTGTCGCGAGTGCGGAAGGATACTCATGGTGTCCTTCGTGATGAAATGTCTGCAACGCTTTCTCGCTGAGTTCGAGGCCTTCGCCAAAACGTCCCGCGGACAAGAAAACCTCGGCCAAAGCTTGCTGGCCGTATGCCGTGCCTGCGTGCTCTGGTCCGTAAGCTTGCTCGCGTTCATGGAGGCTCGTTTCCAACACCTGGATCGCTGCGTCGGTCTGATCTGCACGGCTCAGCAATTGGCCAGCGTTCATCAGATACATCAGTCGATCTTTTCGCCCCGCTGATGAATCGGGACAGGAGTCTGCTGCGAGGCGACAGTCTTCCGCTCCCTTAGCCATGTCACCACCGGCAATGTGTAGCATCGCCAAGTTGAACAGACCTTTCGCGTATTCACACGATGGAGAGCCCGCGGTCTCTTTCACTGCATCGACGGCTGTTTGCATCTGAGTGATCGCT
>JBGCGI010000112.1:0-16879 GCA_045110715.1 Rubripirellula sp. | reverse complement strand
TGAGTCGGTCGAATCGAAAGACATCGCCGCGGTCGTTCGTGTCGTTGGGAACCAAGTCGTTCGCGGAAGATAGAAAGGCAACGTATCGCCCGTCAGCGCTCAGCGTGGCAGAATTGGTTCCACCGCTTGTCGGTATTCGTTCGATGCTTCCTTGTGAGAGCGTGAAACTGTTCGGGGGCTCGATTGAGAAATCGTAGAGTCCCGGCACGAGTTCGTTGAAACGGTAGCTGCCGGTTTCGTCGAATTCGAGCGTCAAGGCGAAGTCTGCGCTGGACGTCGCACTCACCGGTTCCGTTTCGCCACGAGCCAGAGCTGCCAACTCGATGCCGGAGAGACCTGGTTCGTTTGATTCACGCGTTTGGTTAGCATTCAAATCCACAAACACCGATCCTGTGATCGCAGCTTTCAAGGCCTCATGAGCGCCAACATCAGGCTGATCACGCTGGTTGCCGAGTTGGTCGACCGTGCCAACGAAGCTCGCGTCGCCAGCGTCGATAGCAGGATTCCCCGCCAGCAACGGATGAATGGGGGGAAGCTGCGACAGTCGCGTCAATTCCCCAACCAGGTTGGCTCCACTGGCGACTCCAGTGATCAGGTTATTGCTCGTCACACGCTCTTGGTCGATCGGAAGTGTCTGGCGAGTCGACAAGACGTCGCGTAAATCGACTTGTCCGGCAACGCTGAACTGTGATCCGCGCGTTTCCGCGATCGTGGATTGCGCCACGTGAATCGTTGAATTGATTCGAGGTGCTGTTAATGAGGTGGTCAGCATCGCTTGACGGTCGATCAAGAAGATGTCGTTGACACCGTTGGTGTCGTGATCCACGAGATTCGACGCGATTGACGACAAAGCGACAAATCTTGCATCCGAGCTAACCGACGAAAATCTGGTTTCTGCATTGCCTGCCACGCCGGTGGGGCTCACGGACAATTGCACAAGTGAATCGGAAATGCGGTCGTAAAGAAACGCATCTCGCACGCCGTTGGTATCATTGGCGACCAAGTTCGCGGCATCGGAGTCGAAGGATACGAAACGCCCATCCGAACTGACCTTCGGGAACAGAAAGTCGCCGTTGCTTTCTGAACTGCCATTGAAGGAGCGAGAAACTCGCGTTGTTGTGCCAAGTTGCCGGTCGAACAAGAAGACATCGTTGCCCGAGTTGGTGTCGCCAGCAACCAAGTTAGACGCAGCTGATTCGTACGTGACATAACGACCATCTCCGCTGATGGTTGGAGCTTGGCTGGACCCATCTGCCTGCAGGTTACCCGCACCGACGCTCACGCGTTCGATGCCGCCCGATTGGACATCGAAAACGAAAATGTCACCCACGCCGTTGGTGTCGCCGGCGATCAGGTTGCTTGCGGATGACTCAAACACCACAAACCTTCCGTCATCGCTCACGTCCGGCCGTGTGCTCGATCCATTGCTGTTCCCGCTGACTCCTCGGCTGACTAAACGAACGAGTCCGGTACTGCTCTCGTAAACGAATACGTCACTGCCGTTGCCATCTTCATTACTTAGATTCGATGCAAACGACGTGAAGGCAATCACATCGCCGGTGCCGTCAACTGTTGGCAGGCTGCTGGAGCCGCTCGCTTGTGATCCGTTCGGGCTGAGATTGATTCGCTGCGTCGCGCGGTTCAAGCGATCAAACAGAAATATGTCATCTTGCCCGTTGGTGTCGTTTGGCACCAGATTGGTGGCCGCTGAAACGAAGGCCACGAATCGACCATCCGAACTAACCGCAGTGGTTCGGCTATTCCCGTTGGACTCCTCGCCGTTGATCCCAACGCTGATTCTCTCGAGCGAATCAGAGTTCACGTCAAATGCAAACACATCGAGTTTGCCGTTGTTGTCGTTGGGAACGAATCCAGAATGGAACGATTCGAAAACGACGAGGCTGCCCGAAGCATCGAGTTTTGGGAACTGTTGAAATCCAGAGTCGCCAGCTCTTAGAGTGAAGTCGTCTCGTTTGCCGTTGAATATCGCACCTCGGCCGCCGCGATTGTCGGAAAACGTCGAATTGGAAACATCGATGTTTCCGTCGGAGTGCGAGTGCAGACCGCCGCCCCGGTTTTCGCTCAGTGTGCTTCGCGAAATGCTTCCGGTCGCAGCATCACAAACAAAGACGCCGCCACCAAAGTCACTTTCGTTTTCCGCAATCCAAGTCGCAGAAAGATCGAACGTGCCACCCCAAACGGCGATTCCACCACCTCGGATCGGATCGTTCGCTGATTCACCCACGGCCAAGTTGTCACGCACGATCGAATCTGAAATCGAGAGATCGCCCACCGACAGAATCCCACCACCGCCTTGATCGGCTGGCGACAGCCCGCCTGTGATGGTCATTCGAGACAAGTCGAGTTCGGCGCCCGAGTGAACCTTGAACACGCGATCAATCGAGTTCGCATCAATGATGGTCTCGTCATTGCTGTCGCCGACCAATGTGATGGAACCCGTCACGTCAAAATCACCCGTCGTTTCGTTTGACCAGCCTGTTGCATGTTCGTCTGCACCGCAATGCAGGCTTCCCGCCGGATCTGCAAACGCGGATGCCGGGTCCTCCTGGTGAGGAATGTCAATCGTGTAACGTCCATGGTCCAAAATGATTGTTCGAGGGCTTGGACTTGCGGCGTTGGCTGAGATGATCGCTGATCGCAGGCTTCCTGGTTCAAGCGAGTCGTTGAATTGATCCACGTACAAAACACTGGGGTCATCACCAACGCGAACGTTGAACGAGCCTACGACACGCGATTGAACCGACTGATTCGCATTGGCGGCGACCGCGCCATCGACGGTCGAAATTTGATAGTCACCGAAATCGAATGGATCCCAACTGCCGCCCGGCGCCGCGACGACATACGTTGCAGTCAGCGCGTTGCCCGCTTGCGAGACCGAGCCGGGTTTGAGCGTCGCCGTGATCGCGTCGGCCGGTCCCCATTGCCGTACAACAGCGAGGTCGTCGCTACCGATCGTGCTGCTGTTGATGCCGCTGCGGTGGCTGTATTCGACCGTGAACTCGGTGCTGGCACCGCCTGACGTCGTGATGTCTTGCTTGGAAACAAGTCGAGCAGCAGGAGCGAACGCGTCAGCGTTGATCGCGGAAGCAGCATTCAATCGTCCACCTGTGGAAACGATTTGATCTAACTGAGGCAGCACATCAACGCTGCTCAGGATGGCCTGCCGAACCTCGGCGACGGTGGCCTCGGGCAGTGCGGCCCAGATCAGTGCCGCCGTTCCAGCGACGTGAGGCGTCGCCATGCTGGTGCCGTTGGCAGATTGGTATCCGCCACCTGGAACCGTGCTGCGGATACCAACACCGGGGGCCACAATGTCGACCGTTTCAGAACCAAAGTTGGAAAAGCTCGCGTGTTGGTCCGACTGGTCCGATGCCGTCACGGCAATCACGTTCGGTGAGTCGTAACTGGCGGGATAGAACGGCGTTCGATCGTTGTCGACGCCTTGGCCCAAGATGTTTCCGTTGCCAGCGGCAGCCACAAACAGAATGCCAGCGTCGCCAGCATCGGAGATCGCCGCTTCCAACGATGCCTCGAAGCCACCCGGTTGACCGTAGGAATTGTTCAGCACGCGAACGTTGGCACCGGCGGTGATTCGACCAGTATCGTCGGTGCGGAAGCGCTCACGCATTTGCCGAGCGTAATTCACGGCGCGAATCGCAGCGCCGCTATCGCCTTGGTTGTTGTTGTCCAAAATTCGCAGCGACATCAGTGACGTTTGCCAATTGACACCGACGACGCCGCTGCTGTTGCCGCCGATCGCACCAATCGTTCCGGCGACATGGGTTCCATGCCCTAGTTCGTCCGAGGGATTGTTAGCCGCAAAGGGATCATCGGCGCCGGTACGAAAGTTAACTCCGAACAAGTCATCGGAGAACCCGTTCTGGTCGGTGTCCCGTCCGTCGGCCCAGTTCGCATCCTCCAGCAGATCAATCGCGTCGATCCGACCATTGCCGTTCAAGTCACGAACGAACTCAGCGTTGGGGCCGCTGGCGAAACCGGCAACCGTCAACTCGAAAGGAGAGGTCGCGGCACGTGTCGCGGCGTTCAGATCGTAAAAGCTGATCAGTCCATCGCCATCGGTGTCGACCAATTGGTTGCCGTCATCATCCAAGAAATCGGCGGGCAGTTCTCCCTGGTTCAGCCAGACGTTCAGATACAGATCTGGATGCGTCGGATCGAACCCCGAATCAACCACGCCGACGACGGTGTTCAGAGAGCCGATGCCTTCGTCCCAAGCGTCGCTGGCGTTGATTCGATCCAACCCCGGCAACAGACCGCCGACAAATTCTGGATCGCTAGGGAGGGTGACTTGCCCTTCAATCAATTGGTTTTGCGAAAACGAGCCAACGTGTGCGTTTTGCTGCAAGCTGTCTTCCACGTCGCCGATGGTCACGCCGCGGGCACGAACCAACAGTGACCCGGGCGAACCCAAGCCTGCAATCACGGTGAAGTCATTTTGCCATCGGTCGAGCAACTGATCGGCAGCATCGAGCGAAGGGACTGCTTCGATCGCATCCTCGCTCAGTTGAAGGATCCATTCACTGGCGTGGAGGTCAAACGGTCCGGTGCCGTTCAGCGGCGCTGAAACGTCTGCCAGTTGGCTGGGCGCAATCCGAGGTACCTCGTCAAACGATTCGAACCAGCTCCAACCACTACCCAAGTTTCCCGCCAATAACTGCCGCGACTCAAGTTGCTCGAGTTGCAACCGAAGCCGATTCCGTTTGGAAGTGCTTCGGTTGGAAGTGCTTCGGTTGGAGCCAGGACCAGTATTTTGTTCGAAGAAGTTTCTTGGCTTTGCGTTTCGGAATGCATAACGCATCGGCGGTCCTGCATGGGCATGTTGCGATCAAGAATAGACTCTGATCATACATGGGGATCTGTTCAGTTGAATATACCGCAGCAGTGAATATGCCGAATATCGGTGACCAACGATTGCCGAAGTGGCAACGTCGAATCGCGACGAGCAAATTGTTGCGGCGTCGACCGTCGGGGGAACTGCTTGCGGAACAGTTTCATGCTCCCAGCGCATTGGTATCACACTTTGTGAACGTCGCCTTCGGAGAGACAGAATTGCGTTTTCCGACTTTTGTGTAGAGCGGAATGCGTGCTCCTAACAACAAGAAGTCGGGGTGTGTTACGCGAATTTTTCGCAACCGGAGGAGGCAGGGTTTGCGGATGACCTAAGCCCCAAGAAGCGTCGTTACCTTCGTTCCAAGCCGCGATGTTCGTGTTAACATTGGTGCACACTCCAATGGCAATCACGAGCGAAGATGCATGACCAATAGCGATGATCAGAACGGCCCCGACCCACTGGCAACTGCGGATCCCGTGGACCCGATGATGACGGTTGATCCGTTCGAGTCCTACGATCCTGAAATGCACGATGCAAATCAGATGGCAACGATGCTTCCGGAGGAGCCTGTCCCGTCGACACCTGCTTTTGCATTGGCAACACTCGATAGTGATGATGAGTCTGCGATCGAGGAAGTCTGCAGCAAGTTTGAAAGTGCCTGGGATTCAGGAAAACAGGAACCTCAAGTTGAGAGTTTTGTTTCTGGAGACTTCGATCCGAGCTTGCGAGAGACGCTGGTTCAGCGACTGATTTTGCTGGATATCGAGCAACGCAAAAAACGCGACAAGACGGTCGTTGACAGCGAATACCTATCGAAGTTGCCCGAGTTTCGCGATGCTGTTGCTTCGGTGCTATCGTTCGCACATCAAGCGCCAACGAAAATCGAAACCAAACCCAAGTCGTCTTTGCCAAGAGGGTATGGTAGTGTTTCCGTTCCTGAAGCTTCTGCCACGACTGGTGTCAATCCGCTTCACGCGCTCGACTCAACGACGCGTTACAGAGCGACGAAGATGCACGCCAAGGGTGGCTTGGGAGCAGTCTTCAGCGCGCGTGATGAAGAACTCAACCGGGTGGTTGCGCTTAAAGAAATCTTGCCCGAACATTCCTCGAATCCTCGTTACCAGGAAAAGTTTGTCTTCGAAGCGGAGGTCACCGGTTCGCTCGAGCATCCTGGTATCGTGCCCGTATACGGTTTAGGCCGCTATGAGGATCAGCAGCCCTACTATGCGATGCGGTTCATCCGTGGCCACAGTTTTCGAAACGTCATTCAGAAGTTTCATGAAGAGCATTCCAGTCCAACATCGGATACCTACTTCTCTCGCGAGTATCGCTCACTGCTGCGGCGACTGGTTGATTCCTGCAACGCGATGCACTTTGCACACGAGCATGGTGTCCTGCATCGCGACATCAAGCCTGACAATATCATGTTGGGAGACTTTGGCGAAACGCTGGTGGTGGACTGGGGTTTGGCCAAGCTGGTTGAAGAGAACGATGGCGATGGATTGGCGACCAAACTAGAAGTTCGCAGTAGCGTCGCCAGTGAAAGCCAAGGGTGCGCGGTCGGAACCCCGATGTACATGAGTCCCGAACAGGCGAAAGGTTTGCAGAATCAACTCGATCGACGAACCGATGTCTATGCACTCGGCGCAGTGCTTTTTAACATCACATCAGGAAACTATCCCGTCGAAGGTGTCAGCACTCCCGAAATCATCTTGAAGGTTCGCAGCGGTAACACGCGTGAGCTTCGTTCGCTGGCTCCGGCAGCCCCTCGCGCGATCGCCTCGATTTGTTTGAAAGCGATGGCGCTTGAGCCGGGCGATCGCTATCGAACGGCAGTCGAGCTTGCCGAAGACATCGAACGCTGGATGAATGATGAAGTCCCGCTTGCTCATGTGGGAAGAGAATCGTTCACCGAGAAGGCGGCCCGATTGATCCGTCGATATAAGAGTTGGACGATCTCCGGCGCCGTAGCACTGCTGTTAGTCACCGCAGTCGCAATCGGCGCTTCGGTCTTGATCAATGGTGCTCGCAAGAACGAAAAAGCGGCGAAAGAGCAAACGGTCGTCTACAAAAAGGATGCGATTGGGCGGTATCAGGACTCGCGGAGCGCAATTGACACCTGGCTTGTACAGGGAACCGAGGCGCTGGGTTTCTTTCCCGGCACGCAAGCGGTGCAGATGCGACTCCTGCAAGTCGCCTCAGAAGACTACGAGAGACTCTCCAAGCGAGAGAGCGGTGATCCCGAGCTGGAATTAGAACGCGGTCGTGCTTTGGTTCGACTTGGCGATCTGCATCGCATGATGCAGGCTCAAGACGAAGCCATTGTGAAATATCAAGCAGCGGAGAAGTTCTTCAAGAGTGAGCAGGTTCCGGGGGAGCTGGAGGTTCGCTTTCAGTCCGAATACGCGAACGTGCAAGCGAGAATCGGCCTCGCGTTTGCTGAGAAGAATGACTTCTCAAAAGCAGATGAGTCATTCAACCAAGCGATCAGTCAACTCAAGACAATCGTCGATAAGACTCCGGATCCACTTCCGACGCGACTCTTGGCAGCCGCCCATGTGAATGCCGGCGAGTATGGGGCTGACTTTGAAGTGGCTGCCAGTCATCTGGAACAGGGGCTGGGATACTATCGAGAACTGAAAGTGGAAGGCGACTCGAAGCTTTCGCTCAACATGGCTCGCTCGCAAGAACTGCTTGGCCGTGTTTACACCAAATTGGGGAACCATGAATTAGCGGTGGTCAACTTCAATGAATCCATCGAGACGCTGGAGCAGTTGGTAGCCGCCGAAGAAGACAATCCGGATTTCCTGAATGCTCTGGCATCGACTCACATTTCGCAGGCTAGCAGCTTTCGCGTTCGCGGTCTGAATGAGCAGCAGGTTGAGTCACTGCGCACGGCGGTCATCCATTTCAAAGCGCTGCGAATCGCGATGCCTGGTGTGCCGCGGTACGACGAGAGTTTGGGGATCACGCAGACTGACTTGGGAATCACGCTGCATGAGTTGGGGCAGAACGAAGCAGCGTTGGCAACTTTGCAGCTCGCACAGAAAGCGCTGACCGACTTGGTTGAGAGCTACGGAAAAATTCCAGCTTACCGAGTGGACTACGCCGTCTGCTTGGACGCTATCTCGCAGGTCATGCAGGACACCAGCAAGGAAACGCAACCCGCTGTTTCCATGGCTGCTGGTTCACTGGGCACGTTTCAAAGATTGGTTCAGAGGATGAGTCAGGACCAGCAGAGCATTCCTCCAAAGTACTTTGAGCAACTCGCGATTTCACAAAGTCACTATGCTCGCGCACTCGTCCGGCATGGTGACGCGGATGCGGCCAAGCAACACTTTGGCGGTGCGATCCAAGCGCTCGAGGACCTGATGGCGAACCAGGGCAGGTTGCCAACGTATGTCAATGCGCTCGCTCACGTACGGTACCACTTTGGGCTGACGCTGCATGAGGAGGCCGAGGAGCAAGCTGCCGAGCAATTCACGCTCGCTCGCGATCTTTGGATGGAAATCGAGGCGGGTGGCGCAGCGGAGTACAAACGAGACTTGGCCTGGCTGCTATTGGCGTGCCCAAACAACGAGGTGCGGGATCCGGAAGCCGCCCTGCGACTGGCTAACGACGCGGTTGAGCTGGCGCCAGAGAATGCAAGATACTTGACCTTACTGGCCTTGGCGAACGTTCAGAGCCGCGATCTCGAAGCAGCAAAACCGCTCGTCAAGAAAGCGATTGGTCAGAGAGGCTCTTCGGTCGATCGCGATCTGTACGTGCAAGCCTTGATTCAGCATCAAGCTGGTGAGGTCGAGCAAGCCGAGCAGACTTTAGCGGAAGCCGAAAAATGGCGAGAGAAAAACCGACCCTTCAACGCTGATGTAGGACTGATGAAGGAGCTCATCCGTTCAGTGATGGAAAAGGACACAAACTAGGGGGTCTGTTCGGGTGGGTCGTATTGGTTACAGGGGAATGGCAAGCAGAGCCGATTGAGAAAGGGAATTGGTCTTTCTCGCTTGTATGGACATCCTGTGTCACACTCCATCAACTCATTGGCTCGGGTTTCGCGATTCTGGATCGTGTGTGCCTGCTTGGTATCTTCCGCAATCGCATTGGCGGAAGATGGCGACCGATTGGAACAGGAGCATGGCCCGAGTGTTCTGAGCGGCCCTGTTCACGTTGCGTTCTTTGACCGCAATCAGGAATTGGATGCCGAGGCGCTGCTGCAAGAAACATCGCCGCTTCGCCAAGCGACGATGCTGCAACCAACGCCGTTCTTAGAGCCTCGCGTCTCGGTCATGGAGACGCCTCTGACGACCAGCACCGACACATTGGCATCCAGCGTGTTCTCCGATTCAGGCTTGGATCGCAGCGTGCTGAGGCAAGCGAAGCTCGGAGTCGATAGCTTGAGCGTTGACTTGGTCAGTGGTGCCGAAGCTGGTCCGCTCGTTTCCACCGACGTCGGCGATCTGCTGCGCAAGTCGCCGTCCGCACTTAGCGTGGATGTTCAGGCTCGAACTCCCGTGGTCAACGATCCTCGAATCCGAAGTTCACGCATCGGTTCTCTGGCCGCCTCGGGGTCGCACTGGGTACCCGCACGAGCCGACCTTGATACGGCGCTCAGCAAAATCGATTCACGAATGGTCAAGGATGTGATCATTGTGCCAGGCCCCTACAGCAGTGTGTACGGTCCGGGGTTCAACTTCGTCGACTTTGAATTGCTGCAGTCGCCGCGATTTGACAATGGGCCAGAGATGCATGGTCGATCCAGTTTCGATCACAAGAGCAATGGAAATCAGTGGCTAGGGGCCCAAGGAATCTGGGGCGGCGGAGAAAACTGGGGCTATCGAGGTAACTACTCGCATCGTACCGGAAGCAACTATCGCGCAGGCGATGGCAGCAGCATTCCGTCCAGCTACGAGTCGCGAGAGCTTACTTTGGCGTTCGGCCGCGACTTCCGCAACAACACCTCCATCGAGCTTTCTCTGTTGCGACTCGATCAAACCGACGTTGAGTTCCCCGGCTACGTGTTCGACATTGATGCCTTGGTCACCGATGGCTACGAAGTCGCGTTCATCGATTCGGACCCCGACTATGGCGATCGTGTGGCGACCGAAGTTTGGTACAACCGAACGAGGTTCAGCGGCGGCGCTCAAAATCCAGAAAAGCGAGCACAGTTTCCATTGTTGAATCGTTTGCGATATGTCGGCGTGACCGACGTGGACTCGCTCTCGACAGGTTACCGACAGGCGAGAACGTGGGGCACCAACGAAGAGGAAGGACGGCTCGTGCTCGGACACGACTTGCGTTTCATCAAGCAAGAGTTGAATGAAATTTCCAATGGAACAACACTGGGACTTCCGCTCCCACTGACGAATCGGAACTCACCTATCCCCCGATCGTTCGCAGTCAATCCAGGTCTCTTCGCCGAATACACCGAACAGGTTTTGCGTGATTGGACGTTCAAAACGGGGGCCCGCGTCGACTACATGCAAACAGATATCGTGGACGACCAAGCGAAACTCGACGAAGTCGGCTTGGATACATTCCCGGCATCGTTTGAAGAGATTCTTGGGACCGATGTCGCGCAGACCGATCGCGTGATGTGGAGCCTCTATGGATCGTTGACGCGGCAAGTCAGCGACAAAATGGTGACATCGAGCTCACTTGGATACGCGCAGCGAGCGCCGAACTTGACTGAACTGTACGCGGCACAGCCGTTTTTGCTTCTGTTGCAAAACGGATTGAACAACGTCACTGGCGACCCGACGTTGAAGCGTGAGCAATGGCTGCAAACGGACATGAGCATCGATTTCAATGGCGACAATCTGCGATACGGCATTCGTGGCTTTTATGGCTGGGGCTTTGACTACATCACCTTTGAAAACACTTCGATTCAAAGAGGTCCGCCAAATGGCGATGTGCAACAAGTCAGTTTGCGGTATGTCAATACAGCACTTGCAACCATGGCAGGATTCGAATCGTTCGCCGAGCTGTTCCCTCAAAAGCGAACCAGCCCCTTCGTCAGCATGCGATACGTCGACGGACGTGATCGAACTCGCAACGGTGATTTCGCCACCACCAATGGGCAGCAAGGCGTTTCATCGGCAAAGATCGAAGGGCAACAACGAGGATTCTTTAGCGGATTGGTCGGTGGCGATTCCGAACCGTTGCCCGGCATCTCACCGTTGGAAACCAAGATCGGTTTGCGACTGAGGGATGACGTCAGCGATCCCAAGTGGAACGTTGAAATCGCAGCTCGGATCGTCGACAACCAAGATCGCGTCGCAACCAGCTTGCTGGAAACGCCCACGGCAGGATTCACGACGTATGACATCCGCGGCACCTTTCGACCAGAGTTCTCCGAGAACTTGGTCATCGTCGGCGGTGTCGAGAACTTCACCGACAAGACCTACCGCGATCATCTCGACTTCCGATCCTTGACCGGAATCGATATTTTCAAACCAGGTGTCAATTTCTACGTCGGTGCAGATCTAACGTATTAGCCAGCCAAGTTTCCGGATCTACCGTTACGTGAACCGTGATCGCGTAAGCGGCCGTGTGCCCGACCTGCATCCCCGTTGGCAAGTCGCGTGGCGCGAAGAAGTCTCACGCAAAGGCTTCCGGGCGCAAAGAAGACGCACCCCGATCGCTTCTGTTCCTGCCAGTCGTTACTCGACCAGGGCAAACGCTTGCTTCATGGCTTTGACGGTTGCCTCGGCTGCCTGATCGTTTTCCATTTGGTTGAGAACCTTGTTGAAGGGCTCGGCGCGAATTGGCCCGTCGTACCCGATCGCGACCAATTCGCTCAAGAACGCCTTCAAGTCGATCACGCCTGTGCTCATCGGAAGCTCGCGCTGATTGTCGATCTGCTGGTCGATCTTGAGCCCTTTTGGGGCGTCGTTCAAGTCGCAGGCAACGATGTCGTTGTTCGTCAGCGATCTCAGATCATGAACCGTTTCGCCAGCGGTGTACCAGTGCCAGCTATCCAGGATGAATCCCACTCCATCGACACCGATCTCTGCGATCAAGTCTTTCGTTTCGGCGATCGAATGTACAAAACTGTAACGCCGTGAGTCTCGCAGCGTCTTTGGGCCGACATACTCCATCCCAAATCGTTGTCCGTGATCTTTCAGAATCGTCGAACATTCACGCAGCCGACGGGCGTGTTGTCGGAAGTTGGCCACGTACGTCAAATCATCGTGGCAAGGCATCAACCAAGTTCCTACTCGTGTGATACCGGCTTCCTGCATCGCCTCGGCAAGCTTTGGCAAGTTGTCCGCACCACCGCGGAATGTTGCCTCGTCCTTGCGGAAGTCAACGGGCAACCCGGCGGCTCCCCACTTGAGCTTCTTCTCCGCAAGTTCCGCTGCCAACTCCTTTCGCTCGCTGGTCGAGAGTTTGCCAATGCTGGCTGGATCCGCGTTGACCGATTCAAAGCCAAACTTCTCCGCCAATCGGATCGCTTCGCGCTGGTCCGCTTTGACGCCAATGGAACCGCAACGCAAATCGAGAGTGAACTTCCGTTTGCGTTGGGCAGCATGTGCTGAACTTCCGAGCATACCGCTGGCAACGGCCGCTGCCGAACCAATCATGAGAGAACGTCGATTGAACACCTAGAGTGTCTCCTGGTTGAAATTTGAAAAACCACTGAGCATGAAAGCCGTGGCTATTTTTTGTTCTTGGCTTTGGCAACGGGGGCATCGAGCGGGATCAGCGGGAAGACTTCTGATGGTATCCGCACGTCGCTCATCATCTTGGTCAGCTTGGCAACCACTTTGGGATGATCTTTGGCAACATCGTTCTGCTCGCCAATGTCACTGGCGATGTTGTAGAGTTCAACCTCCAGGTTACCCTTGGCCATGTTCTGCCGCACCGCTTTCCAGTCGCCGACTCGAATCGTTTGTTGGCCACCGTAGCTGGGAAACTCACGATAGAGGTAAGGACGCTCTGCTTGCTGAGTGCCGGTCAAGGTTGGCAAGATCGAAAGGCCATCAATCGCTGTTGGCAAACTGCCCGATCCGCCAACCGCGTCCATCAGGGTTGGCATCCAGTCCTCGAAGCCACTGATGTAATCGTTTTCACTGCCAGCGGTCACTTTGCCTGGCCAACGAACGACAGTCGGCACGCGAACGCCGCCTTCGTAAAGGGAGCCTTTCAGGCCACGTAGTTCGCCAACGCTCTTGAAGAACTCATAGTCGACTTCTTGGTCCAAGTGAGTCGTTCCGTTGTCACTACTGAAAACCACCAACGTGTTGTCGGACAACTTCAGCTCGTCCAGCAACTTCAAGAGGTTGCCGACGTACTGATCCATTCGCGAGATCATCGCGGCGTAAGCTGCTCGCGGTGTGAAGTGTGGTGTGTAGCCGTACCCTTTGCCGCGGGTGAAAGGCGGGTCCTGCCAGTTCAAATCCAGATACGGTTTTAGTTCTTCGTCTGGGACATGCAGGGCAACGTGCGGGATCACGGTCGGGTAATACAGAAAGAACGGTTTGTCTTTGTTGTCACGCACAAAGTCCAGCACTGCCGCGTTGATACGATCTGGTGCGTAGTCTTGGCCTTTGAAGATGTCATAGCTGCGTGGGTCTGCCTTGTCGGCGCCGGCTGCCAAACTCGCATGGCCGGGAACCGGCGGCTGATTGTTGAGTTTGAGGTGCTGGTCATTGTCCCAAAGGTAGGAAGGATAGTAGCTGTGCGCGTGGGCTTGGCAGTTGTAGCCAAAGAAACGATCGACACCTTGGTTCATTGGCCGACCACTGGATTCCGGGCCACCCAAACCCCATTTTCCGAAAGCACCAGTGACGTAGCCGGCTTGCTTCATCAGTTCCGCGATCGTGACTTCACTTTCAGGAATCGGCCACTGCCCCTCAGGAGGCGTGCTTTTGTTGGATCGCACGTACGCATGCCCTGGGTGCTTTCCCGTCAGCAGCACACATCGCGATGGCGCACAGACTGCGTTGCCGCAGTAATGCTGAGTCAATCGCATGCCTTCTTTGGCGAACTGATCCAAGTTCGGTGTGCGAATCAATTCTTGCCCAAAGGAGCCAAGCTCTCGATAGCCAAGGTCATCGGCCAGGATGAACACGATGTTGGGTTGCTTGGTGTCGGCCGCAGGGGAGGACGCGGGAAGCAAAAATGCGGCAAGGCAAATCAGAGCAAGAGGCCGCTGAAGCGAGAAGTACTGTGGCAGCAACATAGTTTTCCTATTGGATGCACCAAGCATGAAAGTGGAAAAAGGTAGGACATTGGCAGCCGATTCTACCCAGGACTGCTGCCACAGTGTCTTCTGTTCGATTTGCAGAGTCAAACGAACCGCGTGTTTGATTGTCAAAACGCTTGCCTGGCGGCTATAAAACACCGTCGCTTGTCCACCAACCATTGCCCATTCGCAAATGCAAACCTTTCAACATTCCTTTGACGACGTCACCGACTACCTCCACCACCGACCTCCGTACTTGTTGGTTGAGCGGATCGTTTCGATCGAGACCAGCCAGATTCAGACCGAACATGACGTGAGCGGCGAAGAGTTCTTCATGCCAGGGCATTTTCCTGGAGCCGCCATCTTTCCGGGCGCGATGATGCAGGAACTTGCCAGTCAAAGCGCGGGGATTCTAATCGCCGCCAAGTACAACCCGATGAAAACGTTTGACACGCATGATCCGTTTGCGAACGAGTTTGCGTTGGGGGTCTTGGTACGCATCAATCATGCAAAGTACTCGGGTTTCGCACGTCCAGGCGATAAACTTTTGACCACCGTCCAACTCAACGAGCAGATTGGCCAAATGTTCGATTTTTCGGCAACGATCACCGTTGCTGGAACGACCGTGATGCGAAACTCCTTTCGATTGACGAACATCAAGTCGACGCTGTTGCAAGGCAGCGCTGCTGCGACCTGATTCGACGTCGCGGGCGGCAGGCCTCGCTCACTTCGGCGAGGCAAGCACCATCCATTTGCCGTCCGGACTGAAACAAACACTGAACGATTCGTTCTCAGTGTGCGTTTCTGGGACGACTCGCGGCAGGTCGTTTCCGTTGGGATCCAATTGATGGATCAAGCTTCGTTGGTCGACGACCAAGTTGAATAGAATCCTGCGGCCATCGGCCGACCAAGCCAGGTCGTCTGCTAGGTGAGCCTGACTCTCGTGTCGACCGATAACGTTGGGGGCTCCCGTTGCGTTGACCAAAGCGATTTCGTTGCGACTGGCCTTGCGTCCTTGAAACGCCAATCGCTTGCTGTCTGGCGACCAGGCCATGTTCCAGTAGATGAAATCGTAGGCGTGATCGCTCTTCTCAAGAAGTGTTCGAGACTCGCCAGACTGAACATCGAAAACCTGCAAGCCATCATTTTTTACGTAGGCGATCGACTTGCCATCGGGCGACCACTGTGCGCTCCAACCATCGTCAATTCGCTGATGCGGCGTCCCGTCCAAGTTCATGATCCACACGCCAGAACCGTCTTGGTAGCGCGAACAGGCGAACTGAGTCGCGTCCTGTGACCAGCTTGGCATCGCGCCGTCGCACAAATACCGGGTGTCGCTGCCATCGGATTGCGTCAGGTGAATTTGCGTTCGGTTCGGCTCGTTCTCAGGTGTCGCATCAAACAGAATCCAGTTTCCGTCAGGCGAGACGGCGGGCGAACTGCAAACTGGCAAATCGACGTCTCGAAAGAGTTCGATCGTGTCTTCCCCGTCAACCGACACACGCAGCAAGGTATAGATCTTTTTGCGTTTGAACCGAAACTCACTTTCGTGCAACTTCCCATCGCCGTCGCGATCCAACTGGTGAAAAAAGAACTTGCGCAGAAGCAGGAACGGCTTGTGGTCCGAAAACTCAAACTCAGCAAACGAAAGGAGCCCATCGGAATTCGTGTCGACGCAGAGAACCTCCCACGGGTAGTTGTAGTGGGCCAACATCGAGACTCGGTACTCTGCCAGCGAGAGTTCCCCATCGTCGTCGTGGTCGAAGGCGATCAAGTTGGAGCGAACCAAGTGCCGCCGATTCGCTGGTGTGCTTGAGATCAACTCACCTTCATCAAGGCTGCCGTTGAAGTCCGTATCCGATTGGCAGAAGCTCAGGATCGGATCCCGGGTCCCATTTGCGGAACTGCTGTACTCGGTCAGCGTGACGGATGAATCGCCGTTGCGATCCAACTGCGCAGTGGCTTCTTCAAACGATCCTTCTCGTCCACGCGCGTCGTGCAACAGGGCCAGTTCGCCGCCCACCAAAGTTCCATCGTGATTCAAGTCAGCATTCATGAAGTCGAAACAGTCGACCACGGTTCCATTGGAAAGCCTGAGTCGCTCTCTCGTCGAGGAAGTCACACCAAGTTGCATGGACAGGAACTGCATCGCTTCGTCCCTCGAGACCTTGCGATCGCGATTTTGGTCGGCCTGTGCAAGCAACCCCCGATCGAGTCGTCGCTTGCCATCCTCTGAAAGTGAGGCTGCGTAATTGACGATGAACATCGTGCTGTCGATATGTTCCTTCGGCCGATGTTGCCAGCGATCGTACGAGTCGTCCATCGCTTGGATCGCCCGATCCAGAACGGTTTCCATCGGGTCCGGAACGATGCAGTCGACGCACCGCATGCCATCAACGGGAACGGCTAAGAATTCCTGAGTCGAAAGCTTGCCGTCACGATTGAAGTCAAACAAGTGGAAATCGCGAGTCCACTGTATTCTGGGGAGCTTGGCCGCAAACGAATCCGCCGCGTATTCTTGGATCGACAACTGCTGGTCATCGTTGGCATCCAACGTCAAAAAGCTCGATTCGCGTGTAGCGAAAACGTCTGATTCCTCACCGGATGCGACTGCAGCGACAGAGCACAGCAACAGCCAGATCGCAATCGCACACGTCTGATACTGCACGGCCAGTACATGGTTCGCTTGGAAGACATCCAAGCGGTTGCCGAGCCCGTACTGACGCATCGTATGATCACCACCTTCGCGGCGCAGAGTGAAGGCGTGAACGCTCGGCAAATCGTAAAACGATTGGTCGATGAAATCGTGGCCTCCAGCG
>JBGCGI010000111.1:0-13122 GCA_045110715.1 Rubripirellula sp. | reverse complement strand
GAAATACCAGCCGATCCGAGAGAAAATTTGCAGTTCAGCGTCGTGCGTTTTCGTCCAGGACTGGCCACCATCTGTGCTGCGGAAAACTTGGGCTGCGCCCTGCTCGATTCGATCGCGGTTGTCGACCAAGGCGTAGACCTTCTGTGAGTCAGTCTGCGAAACAGCCAAGCCGATCCGCCCAATGTGTTCGCCAGTCGGCAAACCGGCCGCAACCTTCGTCCAGCTCGCTCCGGCATCGTCGCTGCGATAGACCGAGCTTGTCTCCCCGCTCACCTCGGGATAATTCTGCCAAGTGGACGCGTAAACGACATTGGGGTTATCGCCTGCCCAAACCACATCATTGCCGCCCGTTTGATCGTCAACGAACAGGACATTCTGCCACGTTTCGCCACCGTCCTCGGTCCGGTAGAGGCCTCGGTTTGGATTCGCAGACCAGAAATGCCCCAAGACGGCCACCAATGCGATATCCGGATTCGTTGGATGGACCGCGATTTCGCCAATGTGCCACGAATCGGAGAGACCCAGGTGCCGCCAAGTGTCACCGCCGTCGTCTGACCGATACACTCCGGTACCTGGAATCGTATAGTTGCGAGGCTTCTTCAGGCTTTCACCCGTCCCCAGGTAGATAATGTTTGGGTCGGAGGGCGCTAGTGCGAAGTCGCCGATGCCGTGAGAGGCTTGTTGCTCAAACTTTGGCTCCCATGAGATTCCGTTGTTCGTCGTCTTCCACAGGTTCCCCGAACCAAAGGCGACATAGATGGTTCCGGGGCTTGCCGGATCCAGTTGAACCGCTTCCACACGAGCTGAATTGACGGTTGGACCTACGCTGATCCACTCCACACCGTACTCCGTTGCCTGACGATGTTCTTGGTACGCCTCGAATGAACCCACCAACGGGGACACCGGCTGCTGGGCGTGCAAAATGCTGCCAAGCCAGGCTAGGGCGGAAGCTGAGGTAAGCAGAATTGTCGAATTGAGAATCTTCATGCAGTAGCTCGGTAGATGAGTAGGTTCTGGAGTTGGGCCGTTCTTACAATTCGCCAAACGCGATTCCGGCTGAAGGCGGGGCTACAGACCTTTCGCTTGAAGCTTTCTGGCGGCGTCTTGGATGGTTGCCGGGTCGCTGACATAGCAACTCCTCCCGTGGGTCGCGATGACGAGATCGTTATCCCGTGGATGCACGAACAAGTCCTGGACCGAAGCAGTGGGCAAATTCGAACAAAGTGATTGCCATTGTTTACCGCCATTTAGGCTAACGTAGATACCCATGTCCGTCCCCAGATAGATCAGGTTGGGAACCTTGGGGTCTTCGACAATGACGTGAGCCGGTTCATGCGGCAAGTTGCCGCCAATGTCCGTCCAGGTTGTACCGCGGTCATCTGACCTAAAGACATAGGCAGAATAGTCGTCCACGCCAGATCCATTGAGTGTCACAAATACGCGGTTGGGATCGTGGGGCGAAGGCGTAGCACGTGTAATCGCCCGTTTCGGCAAACCGGAATCGATCTGCAGCCAAGACTTGCCGTCATCATCGGTTACAAACAGATCAGCGTTGTCCGTGCCAGCAAATAGCAAGCCTTGGATCAAGGGTGACTCAGCAAGAGCCGTAATGGCACGGTACCGAAGATTGGGGACCGCGTCGGTAGAAACCAGATAATTGCTGATGACCGTCCAGTCATCGCCTCGGTTGGTTGACTTGAACACTCGGTTGGCGGCATAGTACCAAGTGCGGTCAGCGTGCCTTGATGGGAAAAAGGGCGTCATCCATGCATTACGCAGCGTTTCGCCTGGGAGCCTTGGCTGGATCGATCGTGAGCGGCCGGAACTCATACTCTTTCGCCGCAGTTCTCCGTATTGATGTTCGTAAAAGATCGTGTCGCTGTCGACCGGGTCGCGATAAGTGAAATACGAATCGCCGCCTCCCCAGCGGTCCAGATAGACATGTTGCCATTCCTCTGGACGCCCCGTTTTGGGCCTGGCTGTAACGGGGCCAAATAGAGCCGCGTTGTCTTGTGTTCCAACATACACGTTGGCCGGTTCCTCCATGTCGAAGGTGACGGCGTAGCACTCTGCAATTGGCATATTGTTGTAGTGCAACCAAGTTTGGCATCGATCGTGGGATACAAAAATGCCACCATCTGTTCCGAAAATGACATGATCGGCGTCGGCCGGATTGATCCACATCGCATGCGTATCCAAGTGGATTACATCAGCTCCGTGCGGAAGCAGGTGAACAATCTCTCCCGCAATCTTGGTGAACGTTGCACCGCCATCTTGAGTCACAAACGAATTTTGCCCGATGCTATAAACTTCGTTAGGATTGTCCGGTGAAACGCGCAGTTCGCACCAATCCCAGCCCGCTTTTAGCTGGTCGTACATTTTGGTCCAGTTGGTTCCTCCATCGGCCGATCGATAAAACCCATCCTGTTTCCCTTCGTCCGCCAGAGCGTAGACGGTCTCGGGAGATGAAGGAGCTATGGCAATCGCGATACGGCCCAGGCTTTCGCTGCATGGTAAACCACCGCCAAGTCGCTTCCAGTTGTCGCCTGCATCGGTGGTTTTGTAGATACCACTTTCAAGCCCCGTGTGCTGAGCACCAGAATTGGTAGCCCGCTGCCACATGCTGGCAAGCAGAACGTCCGGTTGTGTCGGATGCATCACCAAGTCGATCGCGGAAGTATGATCGTTGATGTGCAGTACTTTGTCCCACGAAAGCCCGCCATCGCGCGTTCGAAATACGCCACGTTGTGGGTTAGAACTGTTTTGATGTCCAATCGCCGCAACGAATACGATGTTGGCATCAGCTGGGTGAATGAGTACGCGAGCAATGTGCTGCGTGTCCTTCAGGCCCATGTTCTCCCAAGTTGCTCCTGCGTCAGTCGACTTGAACACTCCCATGCCGGGCAGGGAAGAGCGAGCAAGCAAGACTTCCCCGGTTCCGAGCCACACAGTGTCGGAATCTGAGTTGGAAACGGCAACATCACCGACAGCGATCGAAGACTGCTGCTCGAAAATCGGCTTCCATGTGGTCCCGTTGTTGATCGACTTCCACAAGCCTCCTGAACCAACACCGACGTACAAAACCGTTGGCTTGCCTGGCTCGGTTGCAATGCACTCAATCCGACCTCCCTGGAAAACCGGTCCGATCGCTTCCCATTTGTGAGATGAGAATACAGAATCCTTTCGCATCTTTTCGTGTACTTGCCAGCTCGCCACGCGCGCCTCTGCAGGCGTGGGAGCTACTTTAGCGAGGCTGGAACCATCCGCTTGAAAACAGACCGTCAACAGGAACCAAGTTTTCAGCAAAGCCATCGAAACCGCATTCGTCCGGGGAGAAAACTACGATCGATCCAGTTACGACCGCTACGTTGGACATTATAGCGGGTAATGGAAAGCACTCTCTACGGACGGCAATTTCAATGGCCGCGCGACAAACCCAAGATTCTGTCCCTCGGTTTCTCAAACCCGCCTCGTTTGCGGGTGACCAGATGCCTAGCGAATTTGATGGTTACCAAACCGGCAGAGATGCAGAAGCCTGCAACGACACGCGCATTGGAAACGGTCAGAAGGTCAATCGGATATCCCTAGTTCGTACAGATTTGCGATCTCAGTGGCCGTAAGTGATTCTTGATAGATCAAAAATTCGTCCATTCGCCCGTTCAGGTTCCTGACTGGAAATGGCACGCCTTCGAGTGGCAAACCCCAGTTCCCAATTTCGCACGTTCCGAACGTCACCTTGCGTCCGGCGCTATGGTCTTTGTTGACTTCACGGCTGACTTCTATGCCATCGAAATACTGGACCGCTTCCGCCGTGGCTGAATCGTAAGTCACTGCAACGTGGTGCCAACGTCGGCCAGCGGCGTTGAAGATTGGTGGCGAGTAGTAGACATTGCTGAGAGGATAGTTCTCCGTGCTTTCTCGGCTGGAAGGTTTGCGACTCCTGAAATTGACGGAAAACACCAGCCGTCCCGATTGGTCGATTTGCCAGTGGGGCTTACCATCTTCGTATCCGTCGGACATTAACAAAGCGTTGTACTTACGATCGAGTCCATCGACCCGCACCCAGCTGGCCATCGTTAGACCGTTGTAACGTTTTTTACCAAGGTTAATGCGAACGCGATCACCGGGGCTTTTGAATTCCATTGCGTCTTTTGTAGGCCAACGACCTTCGACCCATCGCGTGCCGACGGCCGAGCCGGACCGCGAGATTTTTTTCGGCAATGCAAAGTTGTTGATCAGGCGGTCCCATCGGTCGTCTTCCCAACGCTTGAACAGGTAACAACCGAGGATGCGTGGATCTGTACGCACTGGTTTCATCGAACCCCACCACTTGCCGGACTTGCGCTGATGAAACGACTTGACGCGTTGTTCAAATTCCCGTGCGTTGGGAAACTCGGACGGCGTCGCTTCACCTGAAACCAGACTTCGATCGGCAGAGGTATCAAGGCTCTTGCCCTCGCGAATGACCTGCACCTGAGAACCGGGTACATGAGCTTCAACTTCACCGTCGAAGACGTGCAGTGATGAAACCGTCCCATCGACCTCGACTCCAAACTCTGTTCCGAGGTCGACGACCTTCATCCCCGGCAGCATCAACCGAAAACCGATTGCAGGTGGGGGCACATGCATCGTTACCTTGCCGCGAACGCATTCGGCCTCCCACGAATCCACCAGGTACACCTCGGTCGCTTCGTCTATCAGCATCGTAGCGCCGCTGAAAAAGTCCACCTGCACCGCACCGGAAATCAGCTCTAGCGGCCCGGGGGGAAGCGAGTCACCCTCACGATAAACAATGCCACCCGCAAACTGTGCGTCAACGATCCGAGACAGCACAGCGCATCCCGATTCGACAACTTCATTCGATTCGATGGCCGAAGGGTCGGACAAGGCAATCTCTTTTTGTGAATCCTTTGTCCCTTCGCGGCCGATTCCGTAGCCGATCGCGAGTAACAAAGTGGCTCCAATTGCCGCAACGAGAGACCAAGTATTCGCGCGAAGCGCAAACGCGTGATAGCCTGATTCACGCGTTCGCCCGTCCTGCGGGTAAGAAAGTACAGTCGTGTCATCGCTCAGCAAACGCAAGTCCACATCTAAACCGCAGTGGTCAGCAAATTCACTACGTCGTTTTGCGGACCCTTCGAGCTCGGACTGCAGTTCTTGAGATTCCGGCTCCGTCAGCGAACCATCGAGCCAGTTGGAGACAAGCTCCGTGAATCGTAAGTCGTTCATGACAATCCCTCATCTGCAAGCTTCTGTTTTACACACGTCAAGAGTTTCTGACGCATGCGATGCACGGCTTTGTAAATTGCCTGCTCGGGGCGAGAAATCTGTTGAGCGTATCCGCGAATCGTGACTCCCGGCTGGTGCACTTTAAGAATCATCTCTCTTTTTGCCGGATCGAGTTTTCGCAAGCAGCCTTCGAGCGCCTGCTGTCGATCTGCGTCGCCGGCAATGATACTGCTCGTTGCATCGGCTAACTGTTCTGCCAGCTTGCCAGAAAACACCAACGGGCTGCGGGCAATGGAACGCCGATGCTTTAGCGACTCGAATCGAGCGATTGTCATGATCCAGCCGCCAAAACGGTCCACGTCTTCAAGCTCGTCGAACTTCTTCCAAGCAATCAAACTGGTCTGTTGGACGACTTCTTCCACATCGTGCCACGTTGGAACCAGCCGCCGCACATAGGCCTTCACGGCTGACTCTTCTTCGATCAGCAGACGCATAAAGGTTTCGTAGTTCGATCGGGTTTCGTTCATTCTTTCGTGTCATCCGTGTTGGCGGTTTGCTTCTTCAATGTTCGGTTGAAGAAGGGAACAGCGGCGTCCATCATTTCGTCGAACCAATTTTGCTGGACGGTGAACGGATGCGGTGCGCCTTTGATGATGGTCAGTCCGTTGGGGATGCCGAACGCGTCCATCTTCTTCCGCAGCGAATCGCCATGAGTGCTTGGATCGTCTTTTTCGCCGCTGATCAGCCAAACCGGCGGATCGTTTTTATCCAGGTGAGCAAGCGGTGAAGCCAGCCGGTATGTTTCGCGGACTTCGTCTTGTGAGCCACCGAGAAACTTTTGCCAGATGTCAGCTGCCGCCGACTTTTCACGGTTTCGCTGCGACAGGAAATCCGTCTGACCGCCCATGGGAACGACCGCTTGGATGGCGCTGCTGACTTTTTCGTTGCCGCCGTCGCCTTCCAGTTGACCGACGCCGCCGGAAGTCGCGAGAAGCGCCGCCAAGTGACCGCCTGCCGAGTGGCCGATCGCGCCGATATGCTCGGCATCAATACCAAGTCGTTTCGCGTTGGCACGCAAGTATCTCACCGCAGCTTTGCAATCGTGTATGTGAGCTGGGAAGATCGCTTCGCCGCTCAAGCGATAATCAATCGAAGCGGTAACGAAGCCTTCCGCCGCCAGTGCCTGTGCGACTTTGCGATGATGGATCTTGCTGCCTTTTCTCCAACCGCCACCATGGATACAAACGATCGCGGGCAACGGACCGTTTGCTTTTTGGGGACGATAGATATCCATCAGCAAAGTTCGGTCGCCGTACTGTGCAAACGCGACGTCGAGTTGTTCGTCCAACTGGTCCAAAGTGGTTTTGGGAATCACCGTCTTGCCGTCAGCACTCGGTGTTTTGTTCGCCTGTCGGATTGGTTTCTCATCGGCAAGTCCTGAGAGTCCAGAAGCAATCCAAAGGACGCCCAGTAAAGCAGCACGGGCGATGGCTCGAAGGTGAATCGTATTCATGGTTTTGTTGTTTTGTGAAAGTAGTTCGGTGGGATAGGCTTCCAGCCTGTCTATGCAGCGGTAATGACAGGCTGGAAGCCTATCCCACTGATTCAGTCGTTGATGAAAGCGTCGCTGGTGACGATCAGTTCAACAAGGTCCCGCAGACCATCACCTCGAGCCGAAAGCTTGCCAACAATGGACTCGACTACGGGTCGGTCTTGGAAGCCAACTTCGCGCCCGAGTGCATAGATCAGCATCTTTTCAGTCAGGCAGTGAGCGAACTGGTTCTTCTGTTTCAAAAGCAATCGCTTTAGCTGAGCAATGTCCGTGAATGACTCGCCCGTCGGCAACGTTCCGCCCGTGTCCACGCGGCCGATTGGCACTCCTTTGTCATTGCGATATTGGCGACGGAAGGAACCGATCGGATCGAAACTCTCCATTGCAAAACCAATCGGATCGATCTTACGATGACACTCGGCACACGTGGCGACGTTGCGATGCTTGGCAAGCTGCTGACGAATTGTGGTCGCGCCGCGGATGTCGGGCTCAAGCGGTTGGACGTCTGGTGGAGGTGGTGGAGGCGGCGAGCCGAGAATGTTCTCCAGCACCCAGATGCCGCGGGTGACCGGCGACGATTCCACTCCATTGGACGTCGCTGTCAACACACTTGCGTGACCGAGCAATCCGCCACGAAACGATTGTTTGGGAAGCGAAATTCGTCGAAACTCGTCGCCTGCTATCGTGGGCAATCCGTAGTGGGCGGCCAAGTAGCGATTGGCGAATGTAAAGTCTGAATCAATGAAGTGATCGATGCTCAGATTCTCATGGATCAACTCACCGAAGAACAACTGCGTTTCACGCCGAATTAGCGGTTCAAGCTGTCGATCGTAGTACGAGGGGAATTTCCGCGTGTCCGGCGGCATCGACCCGAGTTCATTGAGGTGAAGCCAGCTATTGGTGAAATTCTCGTTCAGCGCTTCTGCTCGCGGATCTTGCAACATGCGACGCATCTGGGAAATCAGAGTTTCGGGTTCAAGAAGCGTGCCACTGGCAGCGGCGTCAAGCAATTGCTCGTCCGGCATCGAACTCCACAGAAAGTAGGACAGACGCGACGCGAGCCGGAACGCTCCATCGTCGGTTTCCTCAACATCAGGCGGCGTCTCCACATATAGAAAATTCGGCGAACAGAGGATTGCTTTGCAAGTGGTCAAGAATGCGGTCTCCTCCGATTCATTGCTGGCCAGTCGCGACTGGAAGAAGCCTCGATACCGCTCCACTTCCGATTCCAACGGCGGACGGCGGAAAGCATAAAACAGAAATTGCGTGAGAGCTTCCTGATGCCTGTTTGCCAACAAATCAGTCGCCGAGTTGTCTCTGGGTTCCGGCCCAGCGATTTCAATTTGATGAATTCGCATGCGAGGCCCTTGGTAGGCGTCGGACATCCAGACGTCTAGGATCTCCGATGGCTCGGTCGAGAAGACATCTCGCCAGTTGTTGGTCAGCGTTTCGGGATGATATTTTTTTAACACCTTGATCATGGATGATCTGAAGTCCAAAGGCCCGTTGGCGTAGCGGACGACAGGAACAAAACCTTTGTCCATCCACGTTCGGAATTTGTAGAATTTAGGCTCGTGATCAGCCAGAGGCACCGTCGCGACGATTCGGTCCGAAGAATTTTGACTCGTCGCCGGACGGGCGACTTGCGGATCGGTCACGATTACTTGCATCTTTATGGGCTCGTCGCGATCCACCTGTAGCAGTTTGGGCGAATATGGATGCTCGCGATTGATCCCTTCGGCCTTGATGCGAATTGTGTAGTAACCGTCAGCGGGAACGCCCTTAAAACGCCCTGACGGGATACGTCCACGGCTCGGATCGGTGTGGGCCATGTCAACATAGTCACCAGTCGGATTGACAATGAACTGCTGCTCAGGCCGGAAGTAAAATCTTCGCCGAGTGATATCATTGGGCTGCACCACTTCGTGGAACGGTTCGACGACCGCGCGGCTCTGAACGGCTTTGTCGATACTTCGCGAAGCCGCTTCCAGATAGCACTGCAACAAGTAGTCCGACAAAACCAGATGTTCGCCGATGTTCTCGAATCCGTCGACTCGATCGTCCGCTGGAAATGACGTCGTTGGATCGAACGATTCAGTATTTACACCAAGAAGATCGCGAATCGTGTTACGGTATTCGTAGCGATTGAGTCGCCGAAATCGCTCTTGCCTACCCGATGCAAGGGATTCGCGAGCGAGTTTGATCTGACGCGTGACTGCGGCGACAAATCGCTTAGTCTCGTCGGCCGAAGGTTGTGGCTCATCCTCAGGCGGCATCTCACCGAGATTGACGATGTCAAGGATTTCCTGCCAGGATTCTGCAGTTTGGTGGTCCGAAAGCTCAGCAGCCAAGACGTCAAAACGCCGATCCGCGTTCTGTTCCTCCACGCCATGGCAGCGGATGCAGTGAGTCTGCACGTAAGCCTTGGTGTCGAAGTCGGTTTCGGCAGCGAGGACCGTGGACGCTTGCCAAGTTGCGGCAGACAGAACGCAGATCCAAACAGGATTTAAGATCAATCGCCTATTCATGACCTCAACCCCGCAAGCGTTCCCTTGCTCGTACCAAATTGATCGACTTCCACACCAAACCGTTGCAACATTGACAGATACAAATTGCAGGCAGGCGTCTGTGGCCGTCCAGCTGCCGGGTAGGTTTTATGTTCACCGTGAGCGAAGCCGCCACCGGCCAGCAACAAAGGCAGATTTCGATTGGAGTGAGAACTCGCGTTCCCAAGACCACTTCCAAACAACACCATTGTCCGGTCAAGTAGCGATGCATCATCGGCAACCTGCCACCGCTTCAGTCCGTCCAAAAACCGTGCGAGCTGCGATGTATGAAACTGCTCAATGACTCCGAGTTGCTGCAGCTTGGATTCATCACGACCGTGGTGAGAAAGATCGTGATAGCCCTTGGTGACTCCCGACAGACCTGAATCGCCTTGCCAACCGTGAATGGCCATAGAAATCACACGAGTTGAATCTGTTTGCAGTGCCAGCTTCATCAAGTCGTAAAACAACGCGACCTCTTCGGTGAAACTGGTCGGCAGTTGCTTGGGCAGTTTGTAGTTCGACTTCGGCTTCGGTTTGTTCAACCACGCTTCCGATTGCTCCAACCGATTTTCAACTTCACGAATCGAAGTAAAGTACTCATCAAGCTTCGATACGTCTCCAGAGCTGATTCGCTTTTTCAAATCAGCGGCATCATCACCTACGACATCCAGGATGCTGCGGTTGACGGCGAATGCACCGGTTTGGCGTCTGCGCTTTGACTGGGGTGTTTCCAGGAACAATGCGTCGAACATGGTTTGCAGTCGCGTGATGGTTGGGATCTCCACTCCGTTCCGCGTCCACGAAACGCCACCGCCACCCAGTCCAACTTGCATGGATTGATAACGCGTCTCGGCGCCAACCGATTCAGCCGCCCTTTGGTCGACCGTGACATTGCCCTCTGCATACGATTTGGCTTGATCCGACTTGATGCCGGACAAGAAAGTGTGGGTTGACTGGTGTCCGCCCGCGACTCCCGGATGATCCAAATTTGAGAAGACAGTAAAGTCGTCTTTCAAGTCAGCCAACGGAGCCAGCAGTCGAGGCAACTGGTAATCACGGCCAGTCTGCTTTGGAAAGAAGTCCTCCGGATAGAGCCCATATTCTAGGCCAACGCAAACCATCCGCATCGGAGATTCGACCGTGGGTCCTGCGGCTAAAACCCGTTTGGATGACGCCAGCGATTCCAAAAACGGCACAGCAATCGCAGCACCCGTTCCGCACAGCAGTTGTCGTCGATCAAGTTTGTTCATAACACCAAAGTCCGTTATTGGGCCAATTTGTTCGGCAGGCACACCAATGCCTCTCCCGAAGCCCGAGAAGTTGGACACGAAAACCGGCCAAACTGAACAATGATCGCGACACTTGCAAAATCCCACATTTCCCAGTGCAAGTAAAACGTACACTTTGGGAAGTCGCTGGAAAGACAAGCACGACCCGTCTGAGACGAGATTAGCGTTTGATTGGCCGTTTCACTCGCTGTCGCGTGGAGCTTGCCGAGTGACTCAGTTGAAAAAATTACCGCACCGTCACATTTCCTGCGAAGTAGCTCGGCAAGGGTGATTACGTTATAAGATCGTCGGAATGTCGACGGCAATTTCCGGCCTGTTGAGCTAATTCTAATTGCGTTTCGGATGCCCAATCTAACCCTTCAATTTTGTAGACGCATGCCGACTACCCCACGACAGGATTCAGCCCACTCCTTGGCCGCCAACGCGTGGGTCGGCTATCTCGTTGCGCCCCTGTGTGTCCACTTCCTTTTTGCTGCCTCGATGCTGTTGTGCGATTTGAGTCCTGCTCTTGGCATCTCGAGAAGCGTCCAAGAACTCGTTGTATTCACGCTAACTTTCGGATTGGCAGCCACCTATTTTCTCTTTGGGCTGATTGGATTGCCGACCGCGTACGTGCTGCATCGAATGTCGGTACTCAACCTATGGAGCGTTAACGTTGCGGCCATCGTATGGTCAATGCTCCTCATCTCTTTGCTCCAACTGGTGGCGGGAGCAAAACTCATGGACCTACTCGCACTTGACGGACTTTCATCAATCCTTGCGGGCGTGGCCGTCATGTTGCCTTTCGTCTTGCTGTTAGCCTCGACCTTTTTCTTGGTCGCCACGAAAAAAATCAGGTACCGCTTCAGCATCAAATCGCTGTTGATTGTCATCGCGATCACTGCGGCATCGCTATCGTCGACATCGTTGATTCGCAACGCGATTCAGCCGCGAGTCGTCGCTTGCACTAGCCATCCGAGCGGGGCTAGACTAATGGTGACTCAGGAGTGGGGCGGTGAACCGTTCGACACTTCGATCTTCTTCGACGATGGTGATGGGAACTGGCGGTGGTACTACTATGATCACGAAGATTGGTATTGGGGAAGTGCGGAATGCCAGATCGTTGGCGATGCGATCCGAGTTTCGTCAACACATCGAAGCATCGTCATCAATACACAGACTGGCGAATGCAGCCGGGCGCGGCCTGACGGCAGAGATTGGACAACGGCAAAATCAAACAGAGCAAGCCGTCGCCCCCCTGTTTCTGTCGAAACAATTGACCGCCTGACATGGACGCCTCCAACCGAGTAAGCTATTAGCCGTAAATGCAGCGGGTGACGTCACATCTACACCCCCGCAGGGAAGGAGTGAGGTTTTGTTGCCTCATCCACGACCCTGGAAATATGACCGCTCAGTATCCTCCGGCGAAGTAGCCGGAAGCAAGCGGTGTTGGGGGCAATTCCTTCATGGCTTGGCGTCAGCCTATAAGACGCAACAGTTTGTCTTTCAGAATCATAGTCTCGGACCATGAATCGTTTCGCGATGCAATTCGGGAGTTCAGGAGATCTTCATCCCAACGCCGCCACAGGCGAGATGGTCAGACACGATCCGACTACTACGTTAAGCCATCCGACCTGAAGCGAACTCGCAGACGGAACCGGAAGATTCGGGCACGAATGTCGCAGCAGCAGAATCAACACGAATGAAGTTGTTCTAAGCGAGTTTCACGGCTCGTCTTATTACACATTACTGCCCCGGTGTTCCCGCCGATGCGCTGCCCGGCAATTGTTGATGAGACTCGAATCCGAAACAGACCGATCGGTGATCTGGAACATCCAACGCTGGCGACTGGACCGCACTTGGCGGCTTCGCGGTCAGACTCGGGAACGAGGTTGGTAATCAACTTGAAATAGCCGCTGATTCCCACTACGAACAAAATCGCGGGAACAGCGCCCTTGGCACGCGTTTTGTGTGCCATGTTCAGTGAGACTACGCCGTGCTATCACCTACAGCCAACCGCCGCATCGTTTGACTCAGTCGGACGACAAAACCAAGGAAAACGCAATGGAAACCATGGGATTCATCTTCGGCATGAGTGGACTGACGTTCGGATTAATGGGATTCTTATTCGGAATCAATGGGATAAACAGTGCCAAGTCCACGTCGGACAGAATCGCTGCTCTGGAACGACGCCTTATTGACGCTGGATTGCTCGAGGATGATCAAGATTCGAGCTAAACCGTACGTCGATAGAGTCACCACTCTCCCGAGGCAACCGAGTTAGACCATCTGATGACAAACGCAAAGCAGTTACAAATTGGAATCTTGTTGGTAGTAGTAGTAGCCCTCGTCGTGGCGATTGGCGTACCGTACTTACGAAGATCCGCTGTACGCATGGAGCGAGAATACCTAATCGATCGTCCCATGATGAAAGCGCAAGAAGGCAGCGATACTGCCAACATCCGCGACACCGAGCTACTTATATTGCTCTCCGAAGACCCAGCCTGTATTCATAATGTGAAGA
>JBGCGI010000110.1:0-42836 GCA_045110715.1 Rubripirellula sp. | reverse complement strand
CAGGAGCAGCAACAGCATGCAGACTTTGTTGCGGGTGTTCAGTGCCCTCAGTGTGCTGACAAATTGACCGATGAGCAGCGAGAGCGATTTCGGGAACGACAGCAGCAAATCGACGCAAAAAAGCGAGCAAATGCCGATTCTGTTGATCAGCAATCCGCCTGAACCGAGGCTCGGTAGCTGTCCTTATGCGATCGACCGGAAGTCGGTAAAATGGACCCCTTCATCACATCTCTCGAGGAAACTATGACTGCACTGGAAGATCTCGAAAACATCCAGATCAAAGCCCCAACCGAGCTAGATGAGGACGGCTATACCAGCATTTGGAATTTTGCAGCCGCAACCTGCGCTGACGACCTGGACATGACACGGGCTCTCTCGGCACAGCTCCTCGGGTTTCTTTGCAAAAAGAAGTGTGACTTCATTGTGATCAGCACCAATGATGCCGAGTATCTCGATCAATGGTTCGAGAAGGATACCAAGCTGTTGTACGACTGGAATCTTGGCAGCGAAAAGGTCGATGTGCTCGCCCAGCATGCGGCGGTTCCCTCGGAAGCACTGCGACTGTTCCTTGAGAACAACAAGTTCAACCCCAAGACCAAACACAGTCCTAAGCGGGCTGACCGAGTCGAGTGGTTCGAGAACCAGTGGAACGTCGGTTAAGAGCTGACGAAATCGAGCCGCCTCCTCTTTGGCGGCTAGGTTTCCATCAAAACAGCCACCGATTTAAGGTTGTTTGGGTGGAGCCTGTGGTCCCTGAGGACGTGGAGCTGGACGCTGTTGTGCTGTTCCGCCTGTCTGAGCCTGAGCTGTTGTTGTAGTCCGGGTTCGCGGCGAATTGGGGCGTCGCTTGATCGGTGCCAAGGCGTGTTGGCTGTGATAGGCGACTTCTGCGATCAACGAGTCCACTCGGTTGCGGCAGACAGCGTAAATTGCCAGAGATGGAATCGCCACGATCAAACCGCCCACGGTCGTGACCAAAGCTTGGTAGATTCCTTCTGCCAAATCGCCCGCGCCAGCTGCACCTCGCGTCGTGGCAACCTGCTGAAAAGCGAAGATCATTCCGGTCACGGTACCCAGCAGTCCCACCATCGGCGCGATATTGCCAATGACGGACAGGTACTCGATGCGACGCATCAGGCGTGACGCTTGTTGTGCGATCGAATCTTCGACGGCCTTCTCAACCTCCTGCCAGCCGAACTCAAGTTCTGACAGTCCCGAAAGCAACACGACGCTCAACACGCTGGGGGCTCTTCGGCAAGCAGCATCCGCTTCCGCCGGGCGTCCGGTCAGCAGTGATTGTCGCACTGCATCGCTAACTCCGTCCGGCAGGATCTCATTGCGGCGCAGGGTCATGACTTGATCGAAAAGCAAATAGGCGGATGCGATGCTGAGCGCGACCAGGACCAGCAAGATCACCAAGCCGACGATTCCGCCACTGAGTACGATGTCAAAGAAACCAGCCTGGGCGGCGGCGTCTTCAGGCCCGGTTTGCGCCAATAGGAGAAAGCAGCTCATCATGACTCCGGTTCTGCGATGCCAGCTGACAACAAGAATTCCGCGTCGGCCAACAGTGGCTCGTCCCAACGTAATTGCAAGACACCGTCCTCTTGTAGTCGGTTGATCGATTCGTGGTGTCGCTCTCGAATTCGGCGCTCGACACGGTCGACTCGTGAGCGACCTTGGGCCAGTGACAAAACGATCATGGCGAAGAACGCGGTTGGTAGCAGCGAGAGCATGAAGCTGGTCAACATCATTGACATATCGGGACGCGGGAAACGGTCCAAGTCACCCGCGAACTCACTGAGCGTCGCGTAGCTTGCATCGAAGTATCCACGATACAGGGCCACGATGGGACCCGCCATCAGGAACCAGAAAATCAACATCCCGATCAAACCAAACAGTAGTGCAGGAGCACGGTTCGTAGCGACGCGATCAACTTCTTCATCGAAAATACGAGCGGAAGTTTCCTGCAGCGTGTCGATCCCGGAAAGGAAGGCAACTTGCGAATGCGGTCGGTCGCCGGCAATCGACTTTCCGCCGGCCTGCTTTTCGTTTCGAAGTTCTGCGAGCTCGTCGCGAAAACGGGCAGCCAACGGTCCCAAACGATCGGTTACTGCAGCGGCGCTGCGTCTCTGCAGCCCATCGCGAATGTCCTCTTCGGCACCTCGGGCTGCCGTCAAGTTCTTGGTTGTACTCCAGACGGCGCTTACCAAAGAGGGAAGTGATCCTGAAAGCGACATCAGCACGCGATCCCAAGCTCCATGGGTCAGATTCAGTATTCCCAGAATGGATCGGTAGGGAAACCAAATGGCATCGGTGTCGGTCAGCAAGGCTAATCGCAGGCGTGAGCGAACGGCTGCTCGCAGCGGACCCCCACTGCCGACCAGGGACTCGGCGACTTCGATGGGGAGTTCGCGGGCTTCGTTGTTCAGTCGCCTGACCGCGCCGGTCAATCCAGGTAGTTGGTCACTGAGAACGGAGTGCAGTGCGGCGCGAAACCTGGCGTCCAAGGCAGCCAGCCGAGTGCTTCTTCTTCGATCTCCCTCCCATGAGTTGCCAAGTTCGGATTGCAAGTTGGTCGCGACGTCCTCGGCAGCGATCTTGCCAATGGATTGCTCGCTTCGTCCGTCCACCTCGAAATCATCGATGATGACCGGTGAAACGATCATGCTTGTCGGAGCTGCTTGCCGCATCCGCGCGACAAACGCTTCGACATCGGTGTCCAGTTGATCGTCGTGGCTTCTGACCGCGTTGACGATCGGGATGACGATGGTGCCCTCGCTTGCCTCAGCGAGCGACGCGATGACTTCGCTTCGAAGTTGATCTCGACGTACGACGACAAGCAAGACCGAAGCGAGTGAAAGCGCGCGTGCGGCGACCGCGGCGATGGCGCGTCGATCGTCGGTTGCACCTGGGGCATCGACCAGCAAGTAGCCGCTGCCGATCGATTGCATGCTGGCGTTCTTGCAGTGAATGTACTGTTCGTGATTGGAGTCCAGGTCGGCTGGTGGTTTGGGGCCTACCCAAATCAGTCGTTCGGTCGCTTCGCTGGCATTGTTACCACTGCGAATGGCATTGCTGACACTGGGGTCGTGAATCAGCTGCCTGATCAGCCATGACTTGCCCTGTCCGGTTGCGCCAACGACGGCAATCACGTTCATGCCGCTGCTGCGATCCTCCAAGACCATGCGTCTTGCTTCGTCGTGATCGTCGCACAATTCCAAGACCTCGCGTCCTGTTGGGCTGTCGGCCAAGACGTTGGTCGCAGCTCGCCGAACCCGGCCAAGGAACTCACGTCCAGGTTGTCCAAGCGCAACCGGCGCAGGCAATTCGTTGTCGAGGTATCCCAATTGATTGTCGATCGTCACGAGAGAGGGGGTCCGTTGCGAGGAAAGAGACGCTGCAGTTCCTGCCGAAATTCGTCACGCACTTGATACAGCGACAACGCGGGGCCATAAGGTTCGCGTTTGACAATTTTTGAGGCGACGAGTTTCTCGGTCGCGCCTGCAATTCGAACGAGCGATTCTTTTACCGGTCGCGAAACACCGTAAGTGTCACAGAGCACAGCGTGAAAGTCGGCCAGTTGCTGCCGCGCCGCCTGTTGCCCAACGTTGCGTGTGTTCTGTCCACCAGCCCAAAGTGTCGACAGAGTCGTCAGGCCTGCTGCGGCGAACAATTCCGGAATCGAGGCCGAAGCAATGAAGTGAGTGGCGCCGAAGTCGACGGGGATCATCAAAACGCCACCGAAGGCAGCCAGCATCGCGGCCAGCGGTGTCAGGCCAGCAGCAAGTTTCTTGTGAGTTGGTACTTCGCTCCACATCTGCCGCACCGCGTCGTCCAATCGCCGCGGGTCGAGCGATGTGAAGTCATCACGCTCGAAACGCAGAATTGCTGCTTCGGCTGCCTCGTTCCATCGCGCCGAGTCGGTATCGATGGGCACGTCACTCCAATGCTTCAACGCGTTGACTCCGCCATGCCGGTCAATCGCTTGAGTCAGTCTTTCGGGAGTCATCAGGCCACCGTATTCACCGCGGCGAAACTTGTCTTTGATCTCACCTGCGGTCCGCTGGGCGATCGCCGAAGGAGTGAGTTGGCGGATGAAATCGCCTGCCCCGCCGAACACGCGGCGCACCTTCGCGTTCAGTCGCACGCCCCAACGAGCGTACCAAGGCGCGGTCACTGCGAAGGACTCGGAAAGTTGTCGTATGATCCGCTCGCTTTGGTGCAAACGCAATTCGGTGACTTCGCCAGCTTCGCGGTGTGCAAAGAATTCCAGTGAGGCCTCAAGCAGACACTTCTGTGCTTTTTCAGTGGTTTTGCCCGAGTCATCTGCATCGAGATCCACTAGTGGCAATGCCGATTCCCAGATCGAATTTCGCAAACTCTTCTGAAGCGCCAGGTGAAATTTCTCGAACAGAATCCCCCGATCCAGGCGAGCCGGAAGGGCTGCCAGCAATCGATCGTTTGAAATTGCCGCTGGGGGATTGTCGTCGGCGTCTTCGGCCAGGGAAAAGAAGACGGGCAGCGGGTCTGCATGCGGTTCGAGTGCGCGAGCGACCACTTCGTCCGAGGCAGGGATGAAGGGACGGCTGGAGGGAACGTCAAAATCGTAAGCCGCATAAATCGTTTCGATACCGTGCGACTTCGCCAAGGGACCAAACGTTTCCAGCACTTGGTCGGGAGTTTGTCGCGAGCGAATTTTGTTGACCGCAAGCATCCTGGGAACGCCCGGCATCAAATCGGATGCGATTCGAAGCAGGTCGCCCAGCGTGCCGTCACGTGAAGACTCCGCGGAAGAGACGACCAAGAAGGCAGAGCAAAGCGTGGCCGCGCGACCAAGAATGGCTCGTCGCTCGTCGGGTGAGCCGAGTCCGAAGGCTTCGTCGGAAACGATATCAGGACAGTCCAACAGCCCGATTCCGACCGAGTCAAGGTTCTTATCAGTGCCAACGAGCGGCACTGCGAGAGAATGCTCGTCGCCATTGCGATTGTTGTATTGGGCGTGAGCTTCGTTGGGATCTTCGCACAGCATCTCTGGTGGACTGCCAACCGCATCCGCGATTCGCTCCATGAGCAGTTGCCAGAGTTCCGTGTTGTCTCGCCATCCGCTTGGCAACCAAAGTACAAAGCGATGGGTTCCTTGGTCGTTATTGGCGCCGCGCAGCGTTCTCGCTTGACCCGACTCGCTCAGGAATGTTGCGACCAGACTCGTTTTGCCCGCGTTTAGCATTCCGGCGACAGCGACTGTTGGCCAATCAATCAGTTTGGCAGCCGTGTGCAGACGCCGACCCGAACTGAGCACGTCGTTGGCGATCGACTCGTCCATCCGGCGGACAGCATTGAGAAGGCTTTCACGACCCTCCGTAGGGAACAGGATTCCTGTTGCTGCACGGCGATCATCGTCCTCCATCAGCGCAAGAAGGCTGGTCCAGTCGATGTTTTCGTCATCATTGAGGCGTCGAGATCCGAACATGGTCAGCTTGCTGTGCCGTTGGTTGAGTGATTGTCACGATGTCGAAGGTGCTTGCTGATGCAAGGGTTCTTCTTGGGGATCTCAATCAACGATCGTACCAGCTCCTTCCTTGGGATCCTCAGCGTCCAAGAATCGTTCCATTTGAACGTAGTCTTCCTCCCACCAACGTAGAGCATCAGCTGACTTCCACGAGGACGCGTCTCGGCACTGCTTCAAAGCTTCTTCAAAGTCGTTGATCGTCATCGGGCGGTCCTCGGGCTCCTTTCGCAGGCAACTCATCAATACGTTTTGCAAGTCTTCGGGAAGCGGAGCACCGATGCGCTCGCTGGGTCTGACTGGCATCTCATTCAATTGCATCAAGCAGACCTCGACGGACGAGTCGCCCTCAAAAGGTGGCTTGCCGGTCAAAAGTGTGAATCCAACTGCACCCACGGAGTATAAGTCGCTTTGATGGGTCGCCGTTGCTGCATCCCGCACGGACTCGGGTGACATGTACATGGGCGTTCCGGTGATTCCATCACTCTGTGTCAATTCGATTCCCTGGGTTGTGTCTTGGGCGTCAATTTCTTTCACCAATCCGAAATCCAAGACTTTGATCGAATCGTATATCCCGGCATCTGCAGCCAGCAAAATGTTGGACGGCTTGATGTCGCGGTGAATCATACCCAACTGGTGGGCTTCCGACAGTGAGCCACATATTTGCAACAGCAAGTGAATCACTCGTCCAGGCGGTTGCCGACCATCGTTTTCGACTAACTCCTGCAACGTGATCCCATTGATGAACTCCATCACATAAAAGAACGTTCCGTCTTCGGTATGGCCGAAATCGTAGATGTCAATCGTGTTCGGGTGCCGCAGCTGGCAAGTCATTTGAACTTCCCGTTCGAATCGTGTCACGGATTGCTCGTTAACGCCTTCGCCCTCCAGAACTTTGACTGCCACGTCACGTTTCAATAGTTGATGCCGACCACAATAGACGGCTCCCATGCCGCCCCGCCCGATGATCTCGCCCAACTCGTATTGTCCAAGCTTTCGTGCTTTACGATTGGCGACGTTGAGCCGTTGGTTGATGCGACGCAAAAAGTAGGCTAGTAAGAAGAGCCCGACGCCACTGAACGCTGCTATCGACAGCAATCCAACGAACGAATTTTGAAGCAGTCTCAATGGCCGATAGGCTTCGGTCACATCCATCTCGGTCGCGATCCCAATCCCGTAGGCTGGCATCCAAGTCCAGGCACCTACCACCGGTACGCCACGGTAGTCGTTGTAGCCATGTGTGTTTTGACCCGTGGCACCGCGAGTTGCCTGGTCTGCCATCAGCGTTAGCGGTTGTTGCTCTCTCGGAGTTGACGTTGATTCACCAGCCGTCAGGTTCACGCCGGGATCTCGAATGGAGATGTTCAACGGACTGGTGATTTCAATGTCCGAATCCAACAGGCCTGCCGCTCGCAAGTGATGCTCAAAGCGACTTTGCGAAATCATTCTTCCTTCGCGATCAAACGCATAGGTTTCGCCCGTGCCGCCCGTCCGGGCAACCGAGAGCAGGTCGGTGAATCGATCAAGTGGATCCATCAGAAGCGTCAAACTGCCAATCCATCGGGCGCCATCCATCACAGGCGAAGCCGAACACATCACAGCACAGTCTGCTCGTGACATGGGGCCTGAGTCGGTGATCGCGATTGGCGACCGAAACGGCCGAGACACCGTGCTGCGGCCTGCTGTCAGTGACAGGATTGCATCTGAGGAGAGCGAGAGCTCTTCTCCGATCAGGTCTTCGTGATCGGACGTCACCACCACGCCTTGACTGTCGAGCAGCGCCCAGCAAAGACCCGGTGCTTGGTCGAGTGCCCGAGCAAGTCGTTCATGAGCCTCCTTCGTGGTGAGCGTTGTGTCGTTTGCCTGCCCCGATGCACCGTTGTTAAGTAACATTCTGGCCGCCGACTCGACATTGGGTTCGGTCATCCGATTCGAAAGGTCGGTCGTCGACTCTTTGAGCCACAGTTCCAATGCGGATACGTTCGCAGACAGCATTGCCCGCAATGAATCACGGGTCAGGTCTTGCAGGGAGCGACGAACCAAGAAGCCCACGAAGATTGCTGTCAGCAGCAGCAGGAATCCGAGGGCGGTGATCAACAGCGGAGCGAAGCGACGCGAATGCCTCGCCAAAGTTTGACTGGACGCAATCAGCGAACTGGTCGTCGGATGACTTCCCTCGCTGCCGCCAGTCGGTGATTCAAACGTTCGAGATAGAAACCGCATGCCACTAATATCATCCATCTTGGATCAGCCGAGTAGTGGAGCATGTCCGGTATCTCGGAATTCCGCCCTGAACCAGGTCGAATTCTTTCCGCTGGCCTGCGAATCCCTGGAAGAATCACTACAGGCCCTGGAGAGCGACTCCGCCTGTCTTGTTTGCCAATTGAATCAAATCGTCGTTGGATTCTTCGACGATGAACACGTGGAGCGTGATTCCCTTGAGCTCTTTTGCCGTCACATTGATGCCGTGGTCGCCATCGGTGACGATGATCAATTCAGGCCGCTCGGCATCCAGGTCGTCAACCACGTTGCGGATGCGTTGAATGCCAACGCGAAGAGCAAGATTGATGTCCGTGTCATCTCCCATGAAAAAGTCGTAGTGAAGCTTGCGGATCTCTTCGCTGGCTTCGGAAACTTCCCTGACCATCAACTCTTCGTGCACTTCGGAGTCGAAGAAGCTGTAACCCAGTACGGCCTCACGCCGGCCCACCGCGCGGAGACGATTCATCAGGATCGCCAACAGCTTGTAGATGCGTTCTCCCTGCTGCATGGACTTGCTGCGATCCAGCATCGCATAGAACAATTGCTTCTTATCGCTTCGCTTGATCTTTTCGCGAACCATGAAACTTTTTGTTGCCAGGCGGTACCGAAAATATTTGGACGAAGCGACTTTGATGGCCCAGGCGGCCGGAGCCATCTTGGGAAGTTCATCGTAAGACTTCATCATTCGCATCCGAGTTTGGTCGCCATCGGCAGCCGGGATCATCTTTTTCTCAAAGCGAGGTTGAAAGGCGACGTACTCGTTTGCGACACGCGAAATTCGTAGCAAAGCTTCCATGCTGGGCTCGGAAAGCAAACGCGACGCCACATTCAGGCGTCGTACCGACAGCGGGTGCATCTCCTTCTTTTCCGTTTCCTGGCGAACGCCACCGAAACACTCGCTCAAGAGCGAAGCGATCCGGCCTCTCGTTTCGACGGTTTCTACCAGTTGGATTGAAGTCACACCACGGTCCTGTGACATCTGCTCAAAGTCAATCTTTTCTGTTGGCTTCAGTTGGCTCTCGTCCGGCAGGCACTCCAGTAACTCGACTTCGTCCGTTTCGAGTCCGCCCACCTGATCCAGGGACCAATTGATCTGGCGAGCGATCGCCTCGGCAGGAATGCCAACGACTAAAGAACGCTTGGCTGTCGCAATCACCGCCACATTGGCGATCGCGCGATCAATGTCCGTGCGTCCGTGAATCTTCTCGAACTCGATGTCCTTCAAAAGCAACGCCAATTGGTGATAGAGATCCGCGTCGCGAACGGACCAGTTGGCGAAGTCGTCCACCAATTGAGTCAGTTTCCACATTCGCATGCGGTAGGTCAGCTTCACCCGTCTGGTGATCTCGTTCTTGCCGGCAAGTTTGCCCTCGTCGACCAGGTGCACGCCATCCCAGATCATTGGCAGTGGCAAGTGATGCATGCCAATCGCATCCAGTTTTTTGATCACTTCCAACGTGTTGATCTGTTCTCTTCGCTCCGACATCTCCGGATACGTCACGTGCGTATGCTCGGTGATGAAGTCTCGGAACTTGCGAGCGACATGGATGCGGTCCATCGGTCAGGTACCCGCCTCGATCTCAGAGGCAAGCTCTGATACCGCAGCCTCGGAGAGTTCTTGCCACTTTTGTAGCTTCGGATCCGAAACTTGCAGGTACGTCAACTCGTGCTTGAGTGCATCGATGCTGCTCATCAGGTCCAGCATTTGAGCGATCGCTTCGTCGTTGAGTTCCAGTCGACGCTCTTCGTCGGTCATCTGACTGGCAAGCTCGAACACTTTGTTGATGTCCTGCATTTTTCCACGTAAGCGTTCGGTGCGTTCATCGATGTCACTGAGCAAGACTTCGACGCCTCCTTCCAAAAGGGCCGAGCGTACCAAGCCTTCCATGTCACGCTTGTAGGACTCCATGCCCTGAACATTTCGAATCGAGAGAATGTCCTCCACGATCATCTTCTTGCGACCATGGCGTCCAACACTGTTGCCCGCTAGCCGTAGACCGCCCAAAGCGATGCGCGGAGACACTTGGAAACCACTGTCCCGATCGTCATTCAAGTTCGCAATCACATGTGCGTAAATGCGATGTAACTTGCGTTTGTGGGTGCTGACGTTGGGATTGGCTTTCCCGAAAAGTGCTTCGTAGTCCTTCTGTTCGTAGGTCGGCCAACGCACTTCCAGTTGCAACGGAAACCGCTCAAGCAATGCCTTGACGGCGTCGCTGTCTTTCGCAAATTGCCGAGGGTCCTTGTTGGTACAGGCGATGATTACCTTGGACCTCATCTCCACTGGCGTGCTGCCGTTCATGAAGCAACGTCGTGTCAGCACATCCTTCAAAGGCAGCAGGGCTTGCGATGACGCATCCAGGATTTCTTCCAGCACTACGACTTCGTAGGGAAGAAACGATCGGTCTGTGTCGTACTCCAGGCAGACGTCCAATTTGGCAATGTTGGGGCCGCCCCATAGGCGGTCCTCGCTCATGCCTTCGCCAAACGATTGCAGGAAGATGTCTTCGTCCCCCTAACCGAGCGCTTTCAAAGCTGTCATCACCATGTCGGACTTGCCATGCCCACCCGGGCCCCACAGCAGAACATTGCAGGGTTGGAAAAACGCGTGCGTCAGGACCTGAATGATCTCATCGCAGTGGATGAACTTCGATTTCAGCGTCGTGGCTGTCACCTTCGGAATGCCCGATCGTTTCGTTCGTAGCGGGCCATCGCCGCTGGAGGCATGGTCGCCGGCTTCCAGTTGGATCTTGAAGCTCTCTTCGTCTGGCAACCGCCGTTCGATCTTGCGAGTCAGATCTGCTGTGTAGGACTGCATGCCTTGAACGAAACGAATGCTTTGAAACGCGTCGGCTACGATGCAACCGTCCGACCGAATGCGGGCGCAATTGGAAACAACTTCCAGTGATTGCAGGGCCATTCGAGGTGACATCACGAACGACTTGGTTTCATTCAAACTGGCGATCACTCTGGCCAGCAGACGCTGGAATTCGCGTCCACCCTTGCTGGCATCGGGACGGACTTTCTCGAACAACTCGGTATAGTTTTTCTCTTCGTACGTGGGCCAGCGAACTTCTTTTTGAAGCAGAAAGCGTTCCATCAACGCCTGCACCGCGTCGTTGCCATCACCGAACTCACGGGGGTCTTTGTTCGTGCAAGCGACAACCACTTTCGCATTCATCGAGACGCGTTCGGGGCCATTCATGAACAGGCGGCGAGTGAGTACGTCCTTCAGCGGCAGCAATGCCTGGGCTGGCGCGTCAAAGATCTCTTCAAAAATGACGGCCTTGTATTGAGACGCCAAGAAGGATCGCGAGGTGTCATATCGAAGGCAAGTGTCCAAGGACGCCATGTCAGGGCCGCCCCAAAGCCGATCTTCACTCATTCCCTCGCCGAACGACTGAATGAAAATTTCGTCATCCGACAGCCCCAAGGCGCGAAGCGCTGTCAGCACCATGTCCGACTTGCCATGCCCACCCGGGCCCCACAGCAGCAAGTTGCATGGCTCGTAAAAAGCAGCCGAGACCAAGTCCGCAATTTCATCGCTGTAGACGAACTTCTGACGTAAAGCTTCTACAATTCGTGGAAGGATTTCAACGCGAGGAGTCGGTAACCAGGCCCAGTCATTCGGCGGCACGTGCGGAGGCTCCCCATCATCTGCAGCGTGACGCCAGCCGCATCACCACGTCGAGGGCCAGAAAAGAGCGTCATGCCAAGCAATCATTTTATCACAAACAGCACTCTTTCGTAGCTGGTCGTATCGCCAGAGCGGTCAACCCGAAGTGGCCCCATTCCAGATAGAATAGGTGTTTTGCATCTAAGACACGCGCGAACTGTTGGTGAATGACCCTCCTTGTGACGGACAGTCATCTCAGGTGGCGACCTTCTCGATTCCCGTGTTGGGCAACCTCCTTCCAGCAGCTCTGCTGTCTGCTGCGCTGGTGATCCCTCAAGTAACCGGCTGCGATGGCAAACCGGTTGTACCGATCGATTTTCTGCAAGATGCTCGGGAATCTCCGGCGAGAATCCTTTTGTCTGGCAGCATTTGTACGGAATTCTTGTGCTGTTGCTCTTTGCCATCGTATTGATCGCTGAGGATCGCTCTCGCAGTGATCGAAAGTTGGCGTTCACAATGATTGCTTTTTGGGGCGTGACGGGGTTGGTTTTTATTGTCGCAGCTGTGTTGGAAGACGACAGCATCGAGTACGCGGGATTCTTGCCGGTCGTCGTTGTTCCCGGTGTTTGGAGCTTCTTCGCGATCAAACGTCGGGACTGGATCTCCGCTTGGGCAAGGCTCGCGACTTCGACTGCAGCCCTCGGAATCATTTGGACTTTCATGACGTACCTGTTTCATTCAGGGACACGCATTGGCATCTTTGTGACCTACGCGAGTTTGGGGATGCTCGCGATCGCGCCCTGGTGGCTGAAAGGTCGTTGGCGGCAGATCTTGATCGGCAAAGGTGAGCCCGCCACTCCGATTCAGTTTCAGATCTGGCATCTGATTTCCGCGACCACCTTAGTCGCCGCGGTCTACGGATACTACCGCTATGTCGTGCCGGTGCTGGGCGAGTGAACCGGGGTCAAGGCAATCGGCGACCGTCATACAAATCGACGGGACTTGTGTTCGCAGCAGTCCGGCGTGGTTCGGTCAGGACCAACACGTCACGATCGTAGACATCAATTTTGAAGATGCCGACCGATCCAATGGTGTAGAACCACTTCGGTCCTTCGTCTGTCATGCGGGCCTCGAGCAACAGCAACACATCGGGTCCGGTGCCCTGCACAAACGCCATGACGGCGCCGTCAATCACCGATTCGGATTCATAGCGGTGCAGTGGTTTGGGATAATTTCGTAACTCTTGTGTGCCGCCAGCATTGGTGATTTCGCCCATCACTTTGAAGCGACGATGGAGTGCTTTGATCTGTACCAACCTAGAAATTTGCTTGGCTGCTGGCGCTGGTGCGTCATCGAGTGCTACCATCGGCTTCGCACCCTCGCTCGGATACCAGAATGCAGGCTCGTTGGCATTCTCACTTGCCGTGACTTGATGAGGCGAGAACGAACGCCATTGTTCAAAAGAGACACCCTTCTTTGTTTTGTAGGTCTTCATCATCACGACGGGCCGCCCCTCGGATGTCCAGAAATACAGGCCGCCTTCGGTTGTTCCAAACACGGGATTTGACCAGCTCAAAAAAGACCTTGAAATGAGTTTCAAGGGTCGAACGGCGCCATCCGAATCCGTTTCCTTCAAGACGTAGCTCTCCGCTTTTTGGAGCGTCTTGGAGTTTTCTTCACCTCGAGCCGCCAAAGCGAGACACGAGAGGAATAGCACAGAGATCGTTGTCCGGAACATCAAACGCTCGTTTTGCAGCAGGTTCAATTCAGTTCGATTTCAAGATAAGACATGGTGTCTGTGCTTGCAAGTGAAATCGAACAAGGCGTGCTACTTTTCTTCGTCTTGCAGTCGCTGGACTTCTTCACGGAGTCGTCGGACGATTCGACTACGCGCTGCGTAGACGCTGCCGACGTTCTTGTTCAGTCGGTCTGCGACGTCTGCGATTGACTTTTCTTCGATGGTGGTTTGCCAAAACGCTTGCCAAGTATCGGCGGCGAACTCACCTTCGATGATGCGAGCAGCTTTGCGAAACAGCTCTTTCTGATATTCGCGTTCGAGCACCGCCTCGTCGCTTTGGTTGTCGGCGACTGCCTGCAACCGTTGTTGGACGTTGGAGTCGCCTGTACCACGGTCGACGCGTTTGGATCGCAACGCATTGATCGCAGCGTTTCGGGTGACGGTGGCTAGCCAGGTTCGGAATCTGGCGCGATCGGGATCATGCGGGCGTTGTTCGAGTGCTTTCGCGACCGACCACAGCACTTGCTGGGTCACGTCTTGGGCATCCGCATCTTGGAGTCCCTTGTAGAAAGCGGTGCGGAAAATGACCGGTTGATAGAGTTCGACGAACTGTTCCCAGGCTGCTTGATCCTCTTTGTTGCCAACGCGCGCAAGCAGGCTAAGGCGGGTTTCTGGGGCAACGGAACGAGGGGTCACAGCGGGCCAATGGAGTGAGGAGGAATGGCCCGATTATAGTCGGAATCAGAGGGATGAGCGGGCATGCGTTGACTGCATCTCCGAGAACGGCGGACTAAATCTCGATCATTTCGCGAATGAAATTTGGTCGCGGGTTGCCCTTTCCTTGTTTGTCGCATCTGAAAAACTCACTGACGTAGCGAGCCTTCTTCTTTGTTTCGGGTGGGGTGAAGCGATCCCCTTTCTGCAGGACCGGTCGGTACTCATCCATCCTGCCGAACTGTCGCGTTCCGGCTGCCTGGCAAGGGAACCACGTTCCTTCTCCATTTGCGTCTTCGAGATAAAATTCCGGGTAGCAATGATCGGGAATCCAAACCATGCGAGCAGGGATACTTGCGTTTCGACACATCGCGACAAACAAGCTGGTCATTTCTTCACAGTCGCCGGTACCGTCTTTTAAAGCTTGCGATGCATTCTTGATTGTGCCTTCGACATATTCAACGTTGTCGCGCACGTAGTCGTAGATTTGTTCCACTTGTTCCCAATCGTTCTTGGCGTCCAGTTTCGCCGTTCGCGAGGCTGCTTTGATACGGCTGTTGGATGCGTCGATGAAGGGGCTGTTTCCCATGTAGAGGCGAAGTTCACGGCTTGGTCGCTTGGGCGCGATAAACTGCTCGGTCAATTCAGGACCGACGATTCTGGATCGCTCGACTTTAAAGGTCAATGTCAGCTCAACAGTGGATCCGGCTGGAACGCGATCCATCTGTAGAACGATCTGCTTGGCACCACCCGCCAACTCCCGAGACTGCCAACGACTGACAAGCGAGTCCACCGTTTGATCAACCAGAGTGACCTTTTGTTCTGGCCAGTCTTTGGGGATTGGGAAGGTCGCCAACACACCGGTGCAAGTGACCGGCGTGTTAAGGACCAATCCAATTCGCCAGTGTTGGATTTGAGGAGACTGGTAGCTGAGAGTCTTACCTCCGTCGGTTGCCGTTTTATCCGGCTCTGCTGCGTCGGTCGGGTCGAAAGAGCCTGACTCTTGACTCAACGCAGTGCACGCGGCGAAGGCCGTGCCAGCGGAGAGAAGTTGGCGGCGCGAAAGATGGCGGTGGAGGGATTCAAACATCTCGGTTTACCGTCTCGTCAGAGAATGAAAGAAACGGTCGAAACAAAAAGCTTGCTGACGCAAGTCTTGCTTCGACCGTTGCTCGCTATGTCAATTCAGTTTAACTGGACCAAGTCGCTTTCGCGGAAATTGGTCAGAATTTGCGGGCTTCTTTGGCAATCGAAAAAGAGGGCTTAGAGCGGCTTTGCCCCAGGTGGAAGCGGTTGCTCCCAGAGGATCTTGTTGCCATCGGTATCCACTTTTCGAGCGTTGAAACTGTCGGATTGAACAGGCACGCCATTGGGAACAACGTTGTTGTACATCGATCCGCCGATGATCTGTTCGCCGTAGATCTGTCCACCATTCTGAATGATCTCGCCGTTCACGACACCACCGTTCAGGTAAGGGTCGGAGGCCATCGGTGCGTAGCCATCGACGACGGCACCGTTTCCACAGCCGCAGTTGCCACTGTATGCAGAGCCGTAGCACGAGCCGCACGTCTCGCCACTGATGTGACCTTGATCGGCGTATTGGTTGCAACCGCAGCCGGTTTGTGGTGCTTGGTAAGCGGGGGCTGCGTACTGCGGTGTTTGTGGTTGAGCAGTGTAGGGTGTCTGCCCGCAGGGAGCCTGCATGACGTTGCCAAACTGTGGGCGTGGGATACTTGGGAGCTTGTTGCACAAACCGCAGCGTGCGCCGCGACCGAACAAGAAGTTCTTCATACCGCAGCAGCCGGAGCTGAGGCTCAGAAGTGTCGCAACCGCGACAATCGAGCAAATGCGATTAACCATTCTATTTTCCTTGATATGCATAGCGAGCGTATTCGGTGATCTCGCATAGGAGACCGAACAAAATTACGACGCTATTTGTGTTGTGCAAACGCAACATCAGTTTTTTTCTGCAACAATTTGATGACAAGACGCAACACTTTTGATTCACTACCAGCAGATCTACTACCATGCTTGCCGTTTCACACGTCTCTTTTCGCTCTGCGACGATTGCAACGATCGCGGGCATGATTCTGATCAGTCAACTTGCGGTCGCAAACGAGGGCGTCAATATCGCTTCGGAGTTGGCGCTTGAAGTTCCCACGCATGTCGCTGCACCTTCGTGTCCAGACGCGGACGACCGTCAGTGGTGTATTAGCACGCGGCGGATTTCAAGCGACGTGTGTCGCATCAACTTAGAGCAGCCAGCGTTTTCGGTCAGTCGTTTAAATCAATGCGGTTCGGGCGTGACGACTTTTGATGACTATGCATCGACATTGAACGATGGGTCTCAGGTCGTTATCTATGTGCATGGTTACCGGATGGATGCCAAGGATGTTGTTGGGCGCGGAATGTCGGTTTACCGCAGCACTCGGGCTTGCCGCTCCTCACGCCCGATTGATTGGGTGATTTGGAGTTGGCCTAGTAACAAAGAGGGAAGGATCATTCGCGATGTGCGATCGAAGGCTGATCGTACTGACGCGCAGGGACTGTATCTCGCATGGGTGCTTCGCGAACTGGCCGAGCGTTCCGTTCCCACCACGCTGATTGGATATAGCTTTGGTGGTCGTGTGATCACTGGCGCTCTTCATGCGTTGGCCGGTGGTGGCTTGAAAGGTCGTCGCTTGCCGGGGGCAGCTGTCACAGGTTTGCGGATTGATGCTGGGTTGGTAGCTCCAGCAGTCGAAAGTAACTGGATGACGCGTCACGGCTATCATGGCAAGGCGACGCAGAACTTGGACCGTCTACTGGTTCTGTACAACAAGCGAGATGCGATTCTAAAACGATACTGGTTGATCGACCGGGTTCGCGGCAGCATGGCGTTGGGTTACAGTGGACCTCGAGCTTTCGCCCCGCGAAGTGATGGTAGTAAGCTCTCCGTCACCTCCCGCGACTGTAGTGTTGTGGTTGGCAAACATCACGTAGAACTTGAGTACTACACATCATCGTGTCGGGCGGGTTCAGAAATGGCCAAACTGATCAATGACATCGAAATCCAGCATTGATCGTCAACTCGATCGAACGGGCGGTTCGATTGGATACCTGTCCGGTCAGTGGGTCCCGCGACAAGCAATGTCGATATCGATTGAAGACATTGGGTTTCGCCAAGGTGTAACGATCGTCGAAAGGCTTCGGACCTACGCTTCGAAGCTCTTTGCCGTAGAAGCACATCTCGAACGCTGGCAGCGCTCGGCTCATGAGTTGGGCATTGAGAAGTTGCCTTCGGCGAATCAAATGCGATCTCTGTTAGACGAGTTGCTTGATCGGAATGCCGCCGCGATCGAGGGACATCCAGATGTCGGTGTCACGTTGTTTGCCACTCCAGGAAAAGTCGGCGAAGAGCCAACGCTTGGTTTGCACCTGAATGAGTTGAATCACTCACTGATTCAAAGACGCCGGCAAGCGGGTCAGACTCTTGTGGTCACGACAGTCCGTCAACCGGCGGGGGATTGTTGGCCGCGAACGATCAAAGTCCGCTCGCGAATTCACTATTTTCGAGCTGATTCGATCGCTCGTCGTTACGAGGACGACGCGTCAGGTTTATTGATTGATGACGACGATCGTGTGACGGAGACCAGCATCGCAAATGTGGCGATCGTGAACGCCGGAGCGATCGTCTCCCCACCCCCTGCCAGCGTTCTGCCGGGAGTCACCCAAGCGGTGGTGAAATCGCTGGCCGCAGAATTGAGGATTCCGTGGACACATCAGGTGATTTCGGTTTCGGATCTGCTGGCAGCGGAGGAGGTATTGCTGATGGGAACCGATGCGGGAATTTGGTTTGCCAGTCAAGTCGCAATCGCGGATCAGGAAGGAGCCAAATTGATGGCAGGAAAGAAGGCGGCGGGCCCGGTTTTCTTGACACTCCGAGGGGCGTTTGATCGCTTCACGGCCGGTTGAAGCGATGGGGCAGCAGGGGTAGCTGCTTTCGGGCCCCTCGTAGGTGCTTGGATCCTCGGATAAAACTTTGTTTCGCAATGTCCTGAAATGCCGGTTTTGATCAGCTTGCCGGATGTTGACGTGATCAATTTCCAAAGAGGCGAGAAGAACATGGCGAAAGGTTTATTCACCCAGGGCATCTGTGTCCTGCTGCGTGAGCCCATCGCGCTAGCCGAGCTGGAAGAGCGTCTTCAGTCACTTGAGTTTGCGGGACGTCACGAGTCGATGGATGACGACGACTCACCGCAAACGCTGGTCTACGAGTATCGTCCCGAAGTCAACGGTCATTTGTTGATTACACCCTCGTCGGGGCGCTGGCCAGATGACATGGGGGATCCTGATGAGACTCCGGAACGCTTCATCGCCTGGTCACTTGGGCAGTTTGGACCGCTGGCTTTTCCGGGCTGTTTGGAACGAGCGGGAGAGCAGTCATGGGGCTGGGAAGCTGGTGGCGATTTAATCGAATCCCATCAGGCTCATATCCGTTTGTTGATCAGCTACGTTTTGGGCACCGATGATCCGGACGAGGAGGAAGATGACCTGCCATTGGTTCCCGACGAATACGATTCGTTGCACGAACTGACTTTCTTGATGCGAGCTGTTTCGTCGTTGCTGGAAATGCCGGAGGCGATCTGCTACTTCAACCCTGGCGGTGAAGTTCTTCGCGATGACGACGGACTGCGGCGTGGATTGAACTATGCGTGGAATCATGACTTGCCGCCACTGGACATGTGGACGAATGTCCGACTGTTTCGAGCGACCGACAATTGGTCGCTGATGGATACGGTCGGAAACGGCCAGTTTGACCTGCCGGATTTAGAAGCGGTTTACGAAACAGAAAAGTACGAACCGAGTCAGGTCGAGGGTTTTCTGCGAAGCGCTTCGTTGTACTTGTTGCACGATCAGAAAGAGATTGAAGACGGCGATACCGCTGATGGCCCAGGCGACTTGGTTTGGCAGGCACTTGAGTGTTACGACGCGTTGTCAGATCCGCCGCGTCCAACCATTCGTTGGATTCCCGACGATGGGACCGAACCGCCCAGCGCGTTGCTGGATCGCGGCGAGGAACCGCCGGAGATCGAGGAAGATTTCTTCGAGGATGACGAAGAAGATGATGATGGATTCGGCGAGGACGAAACCGAAGATTTTGATCGGGCCTAGCTTGGCGGCTTGTTTCATCGCCGTAGGTTTCTAGCGAATCATCTCAATCGCGCCCTGCTCAGTCATTGCGTTGCTGATGACGCCAGCCACTTCGTCGGCAGCAACGGCCCAGTTGTTCGGGTCGAACTCAACTGAGTGAGCTTGATCGATCCGCTGCTTGCCGTCCTGCGAAAGCGCAACTGCTTTCAAGGTCAGGCCATCTTTGGTGACGCTGCCGAACGCTGCGATTGGGGCCAAGCATCCGCCATGCAGAGCAGCCAAGAGTTTGCGTTCGGCTGTCACTGCTGACCTGGAGGCAATGTGCTCCAGGCTCGCGACTGCTTCGATCGCATCGGAATCGTCGCGGCGGACCTCGATCCCGAGAGCGCCCTGTCCGGGCGCGGGTAGCATTTCAGATAGCGAAAACTGGGTTCGATTCAGGTCGTGCATTTCCAGCCGGGCAATGCCTGCTTCGGCCAACACGATTGCATCGAATTCTCCCGACTCCAGTTTCGACAGTCGGGTTTGCACATTGCCGCGGATCGGTTCGATCACCAAGTCGTCACGTTGGCTCCAGAGTTGCGCGGCGCGACGCCGACTGCCCGTACCGACCCGAGCTCCCTGGGGCAGTTGCGAGAGTGTCCAGCAGGCTTCTGAAACCAAACTGTCGGAAACTGTTTCACGCTCTGGGACGGCAGCCAGAAGCAAACGCTCATTTGCCTCGGTGGGAAGGTCTTTCAGTGAATGAACGGCAATGTCGGCCTCGTCCTCGAGAAGTGCCTGCTGGATTCGCTTCGTGAACAAGCCTACCTGCCGGGTGCCGTCGATTGGCCGCATGTCGGTATCGCCGCCACTGACCATCGGTACCAGTTCTGTCACCACCCCTGCCGCACTCAGCAATTTTGCGATGTGCTCAGCTTGCCAAAGTGCTAGTGGGCTTTTCCGAGTTGCGATACGAAGAGTTTTCATCTGGAATTCAGGTCAGGGAAGTGGAGCTGCTAACGATGAATCATTGCCAACGATCGCACCCAAAATTGGTGGAAGTGGGCGTTTCATGGCAAATTGCCACTGAGCCAAAAGGATTCGACGCCTATAATAGACGTTCTTCTCCTTCTCCAACATTCGGCATCTCCTTCGAACATTCATCGCGTGTCCGACTCTTCCCACGACAATTACCCGATCAACGAAGAGCCAACGCGGGATTTTTCCAGCGTTGATTCGGATGCCGACGCAGATGGGTTTCAGCTGACCACGACCGTCGCAGCTGGCGTTGATGTTCCAGAGCAAATCGGTGACTATTCCATTCAAGAGTTGATTGGATCGGGTGGCATGGGGCAAGTTTTCTTGGCGGAACATACGCGGATGCAGCGTGTGGTCGCGATCAAGATGTTGCCTGTTCACAGGATGAGCGATCAGGAAGCCGTCGAGCGTTTTTACGAGGAGGTTCGGGCTGCTTCAAGGTTGATGCATCCCAATATCGTGACTGCGTTCGATGCAGGCGAGAGTGAGGGGATCCACTATTTGGCGATGGAGTACATCGACGGGCAAACGCTCACTCGAGTTGTCTCGAAAAGCGGACCGCTCTCGGTTGGCGAATCCGCGGCTATAATCCGGCAGTCAGCGATGGGCTTGCTTCATGCTCATCGTGCAGGCATCGTGCATCGCGATGTCAAGCCAGGGAATTTGATGCGATCGTCTGATGGAACGATCAAGGTGTTGGACTTGGGGCTTGCCAGGATGAGCACCGCGGCAATGCTGGCCGACGGTTCCAGTGATGACTCAGAGAAAGCCAAAAAGGGTAAGTTGGTTGGCACACTTGCCTTCATGTCGCCCGAGCAACTTGAGGATCCTGACACCGCGGACACACGCAGCGATATCTATTCGCTTGGTGCCACGCTCTTCTTTCTTTTAACGGCGCGTACTCCTTATACCGGCGATTACCTCGAACAAGTGTATGGTCACCGACATGGCCAGATTCCGGACTTGATGGAGGTCCGTGAGGATGTCGACATGCGTTTCGCAAACATCTTCTCGCGAATGATGGCGAAGTCGCCCGACGAACGATACGCTTCGCTCGATGAAGTCATTGATGATCTCACCGAGTACGCCAGTACCACGGATACTCCCTCTTGGTTGTCCGAATTTACCTATCGCCAGACAGGTTCGGATCATTCCACCGTTTCCGGCGGGTCTACCTCTGGAGCAACCTCGCGGGTTTTGGCGATTGACTTTGGCATGTTCTATGCCTCGACTGCTGAAGCCTCGCCGGCGGGTGGGATTCAATTGCTCTCGGCGGATGGTGGTGATCACGTTCTCTTTCGGATGGCCGTTGCCAGCGAGGAAGACAAGTTGGTCTTCGGAAACGCAGCCATGAAGCGACGTGGAGAAGACGGTTTGAACTTGGTTCATTGCTTGCCGCTCTACATCGGCAAGCCGACCGTGGATCGCTCAATTGCTGGTCGGCAGTGTCCACCGGAAGTTCTGATGGCGATGATTTTGCGCAGGCTCCGTCAGAACTCTTGGCCTGAGAAGACGACGCCGCAAGCAACTGCGATCACTGTTCCTGCAAGCTACGATCAATTGCACCGTCAAAGCATGCTGCAGGCGGCATCGATGGCGGGTCTGCCTTCGGTTCGATTGGTCGATCGCTCCCTCGCATCGGTTCAGTCGATGATCATCGATTCCGATGGCATTTCGATGGACGATGCGCCCTCGTCGCTTGAGTCTGCAGACGATGAAACGATCTTGTTCGTTGGCTTGACCGGGCAAGGAACCGAAGTCTCCGTGATCCGTCGTGATTCCTCGCGCCTGCACCAATTGTCCACAGCCGGACACTGGCATACCGGGACTCTGCCTTGGCAGCAGCGGTTGGTGGATTTGACAGCGGACGCGTTCATCAAGGAACACAAGATCGATCCCCGTAAGACGCCGAAAGCTGCCGCCGGTCTGCAAATGGCGTGCGAACGCGCCATGAACTCAATGCTGTTGATGCAGAAAGTTCATGTGAAGCTGAAGTTTCGTGGCAAGATCAAGTCCGTTCAAGTTGCGCGCCGCCATTGGCTGCAGGCTTGTGAGGACTTGGCCGCGAGGTTGCGAAAGACGATCAAGCAAGCGTGTCGTGATGCAGGGGCCACGCCCAATTCCATCGACACCTGTGTCACCTTGGGGCCACTGCTTCGGATCGACACGATCAAGAACGCAGTGTTTCGTGGATTCGAAGATTGCAAGATGCACTCGATTGATCGTACGGACGTAGCACGCGGGGCGGCAGCTTGCTTGGCAGCGGAACTGCCTGGCCGTGGAGATGGATCGATGCCACCACGCGGAATTACCAGTCAGGCGATTGGGATTCTGGTGAACGACGTTAAAGGACGCAGAAGGATTTTGCCAATCATCCCCAAGGGAACTGCGTTACCGGCTCGAACCAATCGCCGCTTGACCGTGGGTACCGATCGGGACTCGATGGCTTTGTCATTGGTGGAATCGTCCGGTGTCGAAAGCGACGATTGGCACTCACTTGGGCGGTACGACTTTCAAGTTGGCGATTCCATCAGCCGAACCCGGATGATTGGGTTTGAGTTGAATGTGAACGGAATGTTGACCGTGCGGGCACAGGCACCGGGAACTCCTGCCAGCACCAAGCTTCCTGCTCTGCCTGAACCGGCGCTCACCGAGCAAGCGATTGTCGAGTGGACGCAGTGGCTAGACGAATTGCGTTAGGTGGGAGAAAGACTGCGCCGTTCTACCAAATCCTGACACGGTCTTCGGGCTTCAGGTACAGCGGATCTGATGGCTTGATGCCGAACGCTTCGTACCAGGCGTCCATGTTGCGAACGATTCCGTTGACGCGGTATTCGCTTGGACTGTGTGGGTCCGTCACCAAACGCTTGAGCAGTTCCGGTTCACGGTACAGGCGTCTCCAGATCTGAGACCAACCCAGAAAGAATCGTTGGTCGCCAGTCAGCCCGTCAATCACGGGAGCCTCTTGGCCGTCCAGCGACAAGCGGTAAGCGTGATAGGAAACGCTCAATCCGCCCAGGTCACCGATGTTTTCGCCAAGTGTGAGTTCGCCGTTGACAAAGTTTCCCTCAATCGGCTCGAATTCTGCGTACTGCCCGACCAATCCTTTTGCGCGACGCTCGAACTCCTCGCGGTCGGACTCGGTCCACCACATTCGCAGGTTGCCTTTGCCGTCATACTTGCTGCCTTTGTCGTCAAAGCCATGGCTCAGTTCGTGCCCGATGACTGCGCCAATGGCGCCGTAATTGGCCGCGTCGTCGGCCATCATGTTGAAGAACGGTGGTTGCAGGATCGCAGCAGGGAACACGATCTCGTTCATCACAGGGTTGTAGTAAGCGTTGATCGTCTGAGGCGTCATGTGCCACTCGGTTCGATCAATGGGTTCGCCAAGTTTCTTTAGCTCACGCTTGGTCTCAAATTCTGAATAGGCGATCAGATTGGTAGCCAATACAGGAGAGTCAATGGAGAGGTCCGAGTAGTCCTTCCACTTGTCGGGGTAACCGATCTTGGTCGTGAACATGGATAGTTTCTCGAACGCCTGCTTCTGTGTTCCTTTGCCCATCCAATCGCGAGTTTCGATTCGCTCGGCAAACGCTCGTTTTAGGTTTTCGACGAGTTCGTTCATGCGTGACTTGGCTGCCGGCTTGAAGTGCTTTTCGACATACAGTTGTCCTACCAACTCTCCTAGTACACTGCCAGTCGCGTTCACGCCCCGTTTCCAAAGCGGCTCTTGCTCGGCGACACCGCTGATGGCAGTGCTGTGGAAATCGAAGTGTCGACGTTCGATTTCTTCGCTCAAGTCACTGGCATACGCATCGATGATGCGAAGGCGAAGGTAGTTCTTCCAGTCATCGAGTCCGACCTCGGCAAAGACCTCAGCGAACGCGGACAGGTAGGTTGGTTGGCGTACAACGAACGATTTTTGCCCACTGATTCCGCTGGTGTCGGCGTAGGTTGCCCATTTGAATTCGCCGAGCAGTTCGACGATTTCTTCGGTCGAGTTTTTGTTGTAGGTTTTGACCGGATCGCGATTCTCTGTCTTTGTCCAGTGTTTTTCGGCAATCTTCTTTTCGATCTCGAACACTGCCTTTGCTGCAGCGATGGGGTCGGCAACCTGCACGTGCTTCAGCATGTCGGCCATGTAGACCTGGACCTCTTCACGCAGTTTGACGTAGCGGTCATCGTCTTCCAGGTAGTAGTCGCGATCAGGCATCGTCAGGCCCGCCTGAGTCACATAGATCGCGTAGTTGTCGCTGTCGCGTGCGTCCACATTGACGTAGGGAACCAGTGGGCCGTAGATGCCGTTTCGGGACAGCGAGCCCAGTGTCGCGGCGAAGTCTTTCTTGGATCGGATTCGTGAAATCTGTTGCAACATCGAACGGATTGGCTTTGTTCCCGCCTTGTTCCGCGTTTCGGTGTCTAGCACCGACTCATACAGATCGCCCACCTTTTGCGCCGCTGAGCCTTTCTTGGCTTCTGTGCTGGCAGCTTCCTCAATCAGCGTGCGGACCTGTGATCGCGTCGCGTCGTCCAGCACCGTGAAAATTCCATAGTTGGACTTATCCGAGGGTATCTCTGTTTTCTTCAACCACTTCTGATTGGCGTACAAATAGAAGTTTTCTCCAGCGGAGACCGTGTCGCTAAACAAAGCCTGGTCGATGCCAGCAACTTTGGACTGATCTTGCGACCAGCTGCTGACGCATGTCAGCGAAATGATTGAAAAAACGAACAAGTTCTTCATGTTGATCACGGCGATCCAGTCGTTGATTGAGTTTGGAATGACGACGTCGCAACGCCGTTTGGTGCACGTGTTGTAACGCGCGAAGGCGAGCCATCCAATCCGGTTTCCATCGCTGACGCTGGCAATTATGCCCGATACAATGTGTCAGTCCCTTTTCGCCCATCCAACCTTGCTGAACCGCCGCACATGAGGATCTTGATCGCAACGCCGGCGGCACCTGGAACGACACACGGGAATCGCATCACGGCGGAGCGATACGCGGGTCTGCTCACTGGGCTGGGGCATGTTGTGGAAATCGTTACCGAGCTGGCCTCGGACGCGATGCTGGAATTCGATTTGCTGATCGCGCTTCACGCTGGCCGGAGTTCGGCGATTGTCAAGCTTGTTGCAGATCAGCGACCGGGATGCCCGGTCGTGGTGGTGATGACAGGCACGGACTTGCATTGCGATTTCAGCAGCGACCCCCGCATTGAGATGAGTCTGCGGAAAGCCAACCGGATCGTATTGCTTGAGCCCGAAGGCGTGAGTCAGTTGCCCGAATGGGCGTCCAGTAAGACGCAGGTCGTTTTTCAGTCAGCGAGCTCTGTTGCTGATCCGCCCGCTTTGTCGGACGATCTCTTTGAGGTCACATTGATCGGCCACTTGCGAGCGGAAAAAGATCCTTTCCTGGTGACTCGATCGCTAGAACTCCTTCCCAAGCAGTCACGGATTCAGGTCACCCACATTGGTGACGCATTGGCCGGCGAATATGAACAGCGAGCGACGGAGGCAACGGAACGCTGTGCTCGCTACCAATGGATTGGAAATCGATCGTATGCGGAAACTCAGCGGCGACTCGCCGGATCCCACCTTGCGTTGCTGACGTCAATTGTCGAGGGAGCGCCAAGCGTGATTTCCGAAGCCGCTGTCAACAATGTTGCGATCTTGACGACTCGGATTCCTGCATCCATTGGGTTGCTTGGCTCCGGCTATCCGGGGCTGTTCGACGTGGGTGATGCCAAGGGATTGGCTCAAGCGTTGAGTCTCGCTGAGTCCGATCCCGCGTTTTATAAGTCGTTGAAAGAATCTTGCCAGAAGGTGAAGTGGCAATTCGATCCTGAGACGGAACGCAATAGCCTGCGGCAAATGTTGAATGCGATGAATCTGCTTTGACCGCGTCGCCGTCAGACTATCGCCAATCTTGGCACCAGTCTTTGGTGTGCACACCACTTCGGATTCGCCACTCTCGCAGTTCTGTCAGCAGGCGTTCTTTGTGGTCTGCGGCCTCGTGGTTGTCCCACAGGTTCACCCGTTCGTCGGGATCGTTTATCAAGTCGAAGAGTTGCCCATGGGGTTCGTCCAAGAAGTGAACCAGCTTGTGAGTCTTGTCACGCACCATCGTCATGAACTCGCATCCCGTTAGCACGGCGTCGCCGGCTTGTTCGCAATAGACGAAGTCGCGTCCGGAGAAGTTCGCTGTCGTCGTTGGATCCAAAGCGGGCGACAGTGTTTGCGCTTCCCAGTCCTCAGGAACGTCGATGTTGGCCCAATCTAGAATCGTCGGCCCTAAATCCATTTGCTGAACCAAGCCTTCGATGGCACGTGGATCGCCGAATCGGCTTTTGCCGTTAGCACCGGGAGCCCAGACGATCATTGGCACGCGAGTGATCTGTTCGTACATCGTCCACTTTTGGCTCTGCCCGTGATCGGTCAGGCAATCGCCGTGGTCGCTGGTGAAGATCACGATCGAGTCTTCCAAGTAACCTTGCTTTTCCAGCGAGTTGATGATTTGGCCAACCTTCTCATCGATCATCGTGACGTTGGCCAGGTAGTACGCACGCTGGCGGTGCCTTTGTTCCTCGGTGGGATGCAAGTCCATGATCACTGAGTCATGGTCGATGTCTTGATTGTGTTGCCTGAGTTCTTTCAACGCAGGTGGCAGTGATTCCAGCTCCTCGGGCGTGACCGACAGCAGTGGCAAGTCTTTCTTGAGATAGGGTTCGGTGTATCGGGGCACGGGGTCGTATGGCGGATGAGGCCCAGGAAAACCAATCTGCAGAAACAGCGGGTTCATCTTGGGTTTGTTATCAATCCACCACGTCGCCATGTCGCCGACGAACACATCCGGATGCGTGTCCTCGGGCAGTTCCCAGTCGAACGCGCCCAGTGCACTGCTGTAGTCTTCGCGTTTGCGATACTGTTCACGCTGCTGCTTGACCAGTCCACGGTATCGCAGCGCCCGATCCCACTCATCGAAGAAGTAGCGGCCTTCCAGGTAGCGGTCTTTGTTCTCGACGACAAATCGCTCGTGAAATCCAAGCTCGGTTTGAAACGGCCACGTATGCATCTTGCCGATGTTTGCGCAGTAGTAGCCGGAGTCATTCAGTTTTTGGATCCAGCTTCGGCGCCAGGTGTCGGCGTTCTTGAGAATGCCGGTCGTGTGTGGATGGTATCCCTTGAACAGACTGGCTCGCGCGGCCGCGCAGGAAGCAGCCGTCACATGGCATTGCTCAAACGTGATGCCTTCACGCACCAGTCGGTCCAAGTTGGGCGTGTCCATGTGCGGATAGCCCAACGCGGCAATCGTGTCGTAACGCTGCTGATCCGTGATGATAAAGATGATGTTGGGGCGTTCATCGCCCTCGACTTGTTTGTGAACGAACATTGGATCCTGCAGATTCTGGTAGATTTCCGTATAAACTAACCCGAAAACGTGGGAAACGTAACACCTCCGTCGCAGCCAGTTGCGGCACGAGTTCTGATCAGGTCAGTGTTTTCGCAAACCGTCTCAACCTATTAGGGTCATGCAATGCTCTCTTTGAAATCACTCAAGCACGTTCTCCTCGCGGTGTTGGCGATGAACGTCATGCAGTTGGACGCGGCGGAATCTCGTCCGAACGTTGTTTTGATTTACACCGATGATCAAGGCAGTTTGGATCTGAATTGTTACGGTTCAAAAGATCTGGAGACGCCGAATCTTGATCGATTGGCCGATCAGGGTGTGCGGTTCACGCAGATGTATTCGCCATCGGCAATCTGTTCAGCGTCTCGCGCAGGCTTGATGACTGGTCGATTCCCCGCTCGCGCTGGTGTACCTGGAAACGTTTCTTCGGAGAAAGGTAAATCTGGCATGCCCAGTACCGAAGTCACAGTCGCAGAGTTGCTCAGGCCGGCCGGTTACGTGACTGGGCACGTAGGGAAATGGCACTTGGGTTACACCCCAGAGACGATGCCTGGTGGTCAGGGATTCGACAGCACATTTGGTCACATGGGTGGCTGCATCGATAACTACTCGCACTTTTTCTACTGGAACGGGCCCAACCGACATGATCTGTGGCGCGACGGAAAAGAGGTCTTTCGTGATGGCGAGTTCTTCCTTGACCTGATGGTTGATGAAGGCGTTCGCTTCATCAAGGACAACCAGAAGAAATCGTTCCTGCTGTACTGGGCGATCAACGCGCCGCACTACCCGATGCAAGGAACCAGCAAGTGGCGCAAACGATACGAAGATTTGCCATCACCACGACGCCAGTATGCAGAGTTCGTTTCGACAGTGGACGAGAAGGTGGGTGAGTTGATTGCTGCTTTGGATCAAATGGGGTTGCGCGAGAATACGCTGATTGTGTTTCAGTCGGATCATGGGCATTCGACAGAAGAGCGTGCTTTCTGGGGCGGTGGCAACGCTGGCCCCTATCGAGGTGCCAAAGCATGCTTGTTTGAGGGCGGGATTCGAATTCCCTCGATCGCATCGATGCCCGGAACCATTCCCAGCGGCGAAGTTCGCGATCAATTGGCAACCGGTTGTGATTGGTTCCCAACCATTGCCGAGTTGTGTGGTCTCGATTTGCCGGATCGAAAGTACGACGGAAAGAGTTTGCTGCCGGTGCTGAAGAGTGCGGCGACAGACAGTCCTCATGATCATTTTTTCTGGCTGCTGGGTAACGGAAAGAATGCACAGTGGGCCGTGCACAAGGGCGACTGGAAGTTGCTTGGAAACGCACGGGACCAAACGGATCGTCGCGAGAGTCCGCCGATTGATAAACTTCACTTGGTAAACTTAAAGAACGATATTGGAGAACGCACGAACGTGGCCGATCAGCATCCCGATGTCGTCAAGGAACTGGAATCGCTGAAAGACAAGCACATCAACAGCATTTCCAGTCCGCAGTGACGTCGGGGCTGGGACTCACTCTGGTGTTGCTTTCCACGCATCCGGCAGCGTCAAAGTCGGCTCTTTGCGTTACGATTCAGCATCGCTTGATGGATGCCCTGCCCCAGGCCTTGTACGGCGTCTACACTTTTCAAAAACGTCCTCCCCTGCACCGCGAGAACCATGTCCAACGCTTTGCCACCCTACGATTCGTTCTTACTGGTCTCGTTTGGAGGTCCTGAGGGGCCTGAGGACGTGATGCCCTTCCTCGAGAACGTCCTACGCGGTAAGAACGTGCCACGTGAGCGAATGTTGGAGGTGTCCGAGCATTACAACCATTTCGGCGGGGTGAGTCCCATCAATCAACACAACCGCGAGTTGCTTGCGGCGATTGAGACAGAGTTCAAGAGCCATGGAGTCGACTTGCCGTTGTATTGGGGCAACCGGAACTGGGACCCCATGTTGCCGGACACGCTTCGACAGATTCGCGACGATGGGCACAAACGAACGTTGGCGTTTTTCACGAGTATGTTCAGTTGCTACAGCGGTTGCCGCCAGTATCGCGAGAACATCATTGCGGCCCAGGAAGAGGTTGGGGAAGGAGCACCAATCGTTGAAAAAGTGCGAATGGGATTCAATCATCCCGGTTTTATCGGAGCCATGTCGGATTCGGTTCGTCTTTCGATTGAGTCGCTTGGTGAGCCTGCGAGTGAGACACAAGTGTTGTTCACGGCTCACAGCATCCCAATGTCGATGGCGGACAACTGTGACTACGTCAAGCAGTTGAACGAATCAAGTCGGTTGGTGGCTGAGAATTGTGGCGTTGAAAAGTGGAAGCTTGTGTTTCAGAGTCGCAGCGGTCCACCTCAGCAACCCTGGCTGGAGCCCGATGTCTGCGACGCGATCGGTGAAATGGATGACGCGGCAAAATTGAAGTCGCTGGTGGTCGTGCCGATTGGTTTTGTGAGTGATCACATGGAAGTGTTGTTTGACTTGGACGAAGAAGCCGCCGAACTGTGCCAAGAACGCGGGATCAAAATGGCTCGCGCTACGACTGCGGGAACTGACAAGAGTTTCGTCGGGATGATTCGTGAACTGGTCCAAGAACGGATCAGTGGCACCGGCGATCGCGCAGCAGTCGGTGACCTGGGGGCATGGCATGATGTCTGTCCAGCGGACTGCTGCACGTACACGCCTCGCCGTCCTGTTTAAGTCAGCGGTTCATTTTTCTGCGATGCAATACAGGTGCTTGTCGCCGCGCAGAAAAAGGTCGCCGCCGACAATCGCGATCGAAGCGTTGACCGGTTCGCCCAAACGGTTGACCGAGACATTTCTCGGTACTTCGCTGTGTGTGATCACTTGTGTCGTGCCTTGCAGGTCGGTGACATAAACGTGGCCGCCTGCACCGACGGGCGAAGCATAGATGTTGCCGATTTCACCAAGGCGAATCGCGCCGGGTGCGTCGCTGCCTGATTCCGCGTCGACACGCGTCAGAATGTTCTGGTAATGAGTCAGGAAATACAAAGCGCCGTCATACAGTAGCGGCGATGGGACGTAGGGCGTGCCACGGGAGCGAGACCAGAGTACATGTTCGCTGCCTGTGAGATCGCCTTCTGCGCCTTTTAGTTGAATCGCCAGCATCGCTCGTTTGTCGTAGCTGCTGCCGACGTAGACAATTCCGTGACTGGCAACGGGGGTTGCGACGATGTTAGCGGACATTCCTCCGCACTCCCAGATTGTTGCACCCGTGCCTAAATCATAGCCGCGTACGCGATCGGTTCCACACACAACCAATTGTGGCTGGGAGTTTACCTCGACAATGATCGGTGTGCTCCATGACGTGACCTCGTCTCTCGGTCGACGCCACTTCTCTTCGCCGGTGTGTTTGTCGAGTGCCAGCAGGAACGATTCTTCTTCGTGGTCCCAGTTGATGACGAGGGTTTCAGCGTGAAGCGCAGGCGAGGTTCCTTCCCCGTGTCCGTGCTTGGAATGCATCGGTGGGAAATCCTTCTTCCATTGAAGCTGGCCCTCCCAATCCAGGCAGAACAATCCATGGGACCCGAAAAAGGCGTACACGAACTGGCCGTCGGTGACTGGGGAAGCGGATGCGAGACTTGCCGAGTAGTGGCCGCCCTCATGTGGCACGCTCTGGTGAACCTTCCGTTGCCAGACCACGCTTCCGTCATCGCGATTCAATGCGATCACGACGAACTGCTGCGATTGCGTGATTGGCAGGTTGTCGTGAGCGCCAGGTCGACCGCTCATCTTTGGTGGCAGTTCAGGGCCACTGGGGATTGCCGCGGTCACAAAGATCCGATTGCCCGATACGATCGGTGTGCTGTGTCCGCGACCGGGTAACGGAGTCCGCCAACGCACGTTCGTTTCATGGTCCCAGACGATCGGCGGCTTGGCGTCTGAATCAGCAGTTCCGTTGCCAGTCGGCCCCCGCCACTGCGGCCAATCGGCGAAAACGTTTCCGCTGACCAGCATGCAGAAGACGGCCAAACAATGACAAGTGCTTTGAAACGGAGAAGGCATGAAGGCAGGTTTTAGTTTTGGAAGAAATGGAAGAAGGCCGATTTTCATGGAGCGACTTGATTGCCGTAGATCAGCGAGACCAGGTCCTGAGCATGAGGTCGGAATTTTTCAAAAACCTTGTCTCTCAGTAGGCGTCTCGCAGAGTTGATGGCGGCTTGGTTCTTTGCTGATTCGGTGTCGTAGCCCGCCCGAATCAGCGCGGGGACGTCGCGACGTTGTGCGAGCAAGAATGATCGGAAAGCGGATTTGTAACGAGGCCACTCGGCGGCCAGCAGCGCTTCGGAATTCAAGTCCATCGCGAACGTTAGCTTTCGCAGTCGTGTCGCGGCACGCGTGTAGTCATCATGGATGGGGGCGTGAGCGGTCTGTTGTTGCTGGACTAAAGCGGCGACCGCAGACTCGTGTTCGGGCGGCCCAAGAGCACGCCGGACAATTTTGTCGGCACTGTATTTGCGCAGGTGGCCAATTGATTTGCGAACGTATTGGTCCCAATCTCCGCTGAGCACGTGTGCCCTTTGGTCCCGGGACAAGAGTTCCCATGCGTCGCGGCGAAAACGCTGATGCGCCATCCACTCTTGAAAGACATAGTCCAAGTGCAAGTCGAGCCAGCCGTCGAGTTGCTGTTCGGTATGACGAATCGTTTCCGCGTCATGCAAGGTTCCCAGCATCCATTCACCGATCAATGTCTTCGATCGAATCGTGTTTCGCTCGTCGTGCAAGCGACTCTTGATCGCGGCGTGATCCTCGATCATCTGATCCCAGCGTACGGATTGCGGAGTCGTTAGCAGTTTGGCCTGGTGGCGAGCAATTCCATAGATGAACGACTCGAAGGAAGTTTGAGGGTCTCTCCGAGAATCGATCTGCCTCCATGTGTCGTCAAGAGTCGCTTGCGCCGGGATAGCAGGCGGCTTGAAGATGCCCGCTTGCTGGAAATGTTGCCTTGCATCATGAATTCGTTTCGCCTCCCCGGCATCGTTGCCCAAGCAAACGAAGCTGAAGAAAACGCTCCAGGTAGCAAGCAGGAGGAATTGTCTACATGAACGCATAAGAGAGCGGCTGATGGGGGAGGTTGCCAGGCAATGGTGACGAACGGATTGATATTATCACAACGGTGAAGTCGAGATGCGAGAATCAGTGCAGAGACGTTCAGCAATGAAAATGTGCTTGTATCCTCAGTTCCGTGTCTAAATAGTGGTACGATGTTCGGGGTCAGCTTCAGCTGGTTCACTAAATGACGCTACCTCTGAGCCCAACTTGAAAGAAGCGAATCATGGCGAAGGTTTTGCTTGTTGAAGACAGCCCGACTCAAGCGGTTGAAATTCGCATGTTGCTGGAAGAGGCGAGCCACCAAGTCGTGCACGTTGCGAATGGGCGCTTGGCGGTTGAAGTCTTGGATCAGCAACCCATTGATTTGGTGATCACCGACCTAGAAATGCCTGAGTTGAATGGGCTGCAACTGGTCGAGAGAATGTGTGATGAGTTTTCACACGTCCCATCCATCCTGATCACTGCCCGCGGATCCGAAGAACTCGCAGCCCAGGCGCTACGGAAGGGGGCTGCCGGCTATGTCCCCAAGGATCATTTGCAGTCCTTGCTGAACGACACGATTGTCGATGTTCTTGGCGTGATCCGAACGGACGCTAGTTTTTCAAAGCTGATTTCGACGCTTCAACAAAATGTGTTCGAGTTCGATCTTCCCAACGACTCGCAATTGATTTCACCGTTGATTGGCTTGGTGATGCAGGTCGCAGGAGGCATGGATCTGCTAAACGGCACGGAGATGACGCGAATCGGAGTTGCGATCGAGCACGCCCTGGTCAATGCGATGTTTCGCGGTAACCTAGAACTTGGGCCCTCTGTCACACCCGCCCACCGGGCGATCGTCTATGACGACGCGACCTCGGACACGATCGAAAAACGTAAGCGATCGGATCCCTATCAAAAACGTCGCGTTCATGTGCGTGCTTCAGCAAGCAAAACGGAAATTCGTGTTGTGATTCGCGACGAGGGAAACGGTTTTGATAAGTCGAAGGTTCCTGAGGCGGGAGACTCGAAATCGCTCGTCACCGATTCAGGACGCGGATTGATGTTGATGGCGAGTTTTACTGACGAATTGATCTTCAACGACGTTGGCAATGAAGTCACCCTGGTCAAACGCTGTGGATAAAGCTTTTTCTGGTTGATTAGTGATGAGTACGCCCGAAGACGATCGAACGAACGATCCCATTTTTTCAGCTGATGCGGATCAAGTGCGGGCGACGTTCGAATCGTTGGTCAACACGCTGCCGATCAGCTTGTTGATCAAGGACATTAGCGGTCAGCGGTTGTTCGCAAACGAAACCTACCTGACCCTGCGTGGGATGACGTTGGAGAACGTCGTCGGAAAACGCGACCAAGACCTGTTTCCCCCCGACATCGCTCAGCGATATATCGCCGACGATCAAGTTGTGATTCGAAGTGGAGACACCATTCGCGGCGTGGAGCAGACGATCGATACAGACGGCAATCGTCGTTGGATCGAACGGGTCAAGAGTCCTATCGTTGATCGTAAGGCCGGCACTGTCATTGGCGTGCAGTTGTTGTTTTGGGATGTCACCGAGCGTGTGATCGCAGAACGCGAGTTGAAGCACGAGCGAGACTTGCTGAACACATTGCTGACTCATTTGCCAGATTCAATCTACTTCAAGGATCGCGATAGCTGCTTTCTGCGTGTGAGCGAAGCAATGGCCAAGAAGTTTGGCCTGCAGAATGCCGATGCCGCCCTTGGGAAAACGGACGCGGATATCTTCAGTGAAGAACATGCGAATGCGGCTCGTGAAGACGAACTGAAGATCATGGAGTCTCGCGAGCCCTTGGTCGATCGTGAGGAACGCGAAACGTGGCATGGACGTGAAGATTCTTGGTGTTTGAGTACGAAGATGCCCTTCGTTGATGAGGAAGATAATGTTGTGGGGACATTTGGGATCTCACGCGACATCACCGAACTCAAGCGATCGCAAGACGAACTTCGTGAAGCACGCGACGTGGCCGACCGTGCGAATCGTGCCAAGAGTGATTTTCTGGCGAACATGAGTCACGAAATTCGAACACCAATGAACGCGATCATTGGCATGTCGGAGTTGCTTTCTCAAACACAATTGAGTGAAGAGCAGGAGGACTATGTTGAGTTGGTGCGTGATTCGGCGGACTCGCTGCTCAGGCTGTTGAACGACATTCTCGATTTCTCAAAGATTGAAGCACGCAAACTTGAGCTGGAATCGATTCCATTTTCGATTCGGGATCTGGTTGAGAAAACGGGCCGGACGCTGTCGATTCGAGCTGGCGAGAAAGGTCTGGAGATTGCCTGCCGTGTTGCACCTGACGTTCCGGATCGTTTGATGGGAGACCCCGGACGTTTGCGACAGGTCTTACTGAACTTGATTGGCAACGCGATCAAATTTACTGACGAAGGCGAGGTCGTGGCTGAGGTTCGGTTGGCAGCCGAATCTGAAGTGAATGAGGAAACGGTGAAGCTGCATTTCAGTGTTAGTGACACCGGCGTCGGTATTGCGGAGGACAAGCAGGCAGCAGTCTTGGAGGCCTTCACGCAAGAAGACACGTCAACCACGCGGCGCTTTGGTGGCACTGGCTTGGGGTTAGCCATCGCACGCCAACTGGTCCAGTTGATGGACGGCGAGTTAACGCTGGAAAGTCGCGTTGGATATGGAACGACCTTTCGATTCAGCAGTCCGTTTTCTCGCACCAAGTCGGGGAACAGTGCCCCCAGTCAGCAATTGAAGCAGCTGACGGAGTTGTCGGTCTTGGTGGTTGACGACAACGCCACGAATCGACGGATCATGAAAGAAATTCTGACCGCCTGGAGATTGAATCCGATCATGGCGGAAGATGGCAAGTCTGCGATGCACGAGATTCAAGCAGCCGCTGATCGGGGCAATCCGTTTCAGTTGGTGATCACCGATTGCATGATGCCAGAGATGGATGGTTTTGAGTTGGCGGAAAGAATCCGAGACATCTATTCGTCGACGCAGACCAAACTGATCATTCTGTCTTCGGCTGGCGGCGACGATGCAGGGCGTTGCAAAGAAATAGGAATCTCACGCTACATGACCAAGCCTGTTGTGCAGTCCGAGTTGCTGGACACGCTATTGCAGGTGATGAATGTTGAGAAGTTTCATCAAGAACCTGAGCAGGAAACGCTTCCGACGTGCCCGTCTTTAAGGGTCTTGGTAGCCGAAGACGGCATCGCAAATCAGCACGTTGCGGTGGGGATGTTAAAAGCGGCCGGACATGTGGCAGTGGTCGCCGCCGATGGGCGAGAGGCTCTGTCACGATGGCAGAACGAAGAGTTCGACGTCATCTTGATGGACATGCACATGCCGGTCATGGACGGTATCGAGGCGACTCGGCAAATTCGCGCATTGGAGGCGGGATCAACGCAGCATATCCCGATCATTGCCGTCACGGCCGCCGCCATGAAGGAAGACGCGGCTGCTTGCAAGGAAGCTGGCATGGACGCTTATTTGGCGAAGCCGATTCACTCGCGGATGTTGCAGACGCTGCTTGCTGAGTATGCACCCGACGAAACGTCGCTAGCGAGTTCCACGACGCAGCGAGAGACGATGGCTTCCTTCGTTCCGGCGGATCACGCCAGCACGTCGGACGAATCGCGTGGAAGTGAGGTCGCGGGAGATCAGTATTCAGGCAAGGTGGCTGAGAGCGACGACACGATCGACTTTCGCGCAGCAGCTTCTCGCGTTCCTGGCGGCATGCCTGGTGTAAGGCGATTGGCGGAAGTGTTCATTCCGGAATGCGAATCGTTGATGACAACGCTTCGCAATGAACTTCCTAGCGGTGATCCTGCGACGGTGCAGCGTGCCGCTCATACGCTGAAAGGATCATCCGTCTTGTTTTACGCCAAACGTGTGGAGGAGGAAGCGGCATCAATCGAGCGATTGGCGCAAGAGAAGGATTTGAATGCTGCCGCGGATCGACTCGTGCTGTTGGAGAAAGAGGCCGAGTTGATGATGCGAGCCCTGAAGAACTTTCTGGAAATCACGGCCGGCTAGGTGGGGACTGCTGAGCAGGAACCACAACAGCGGTGCTCCAATCGTTTTGGCAGTGAAAATCACTTCGAGCACGAAAGGGGGGATTTGCGAGATCGCATGTTCAAGGCGGGCCTGCCGCTGCCTCAGTGACCGTGGCGAAGAGAAGGGAATCGAGTCGGAACGAAGCTTCCCGGCGCTCCGACGTGCATTGGGGTCTAGTCATTCGGGTTAAACGGGTGGCTTTCGGTGGATTCGTTGATCTTCCAAGTCTTGAGTCTGCACGCGCTGAGTGAGGCGGGCTAACCTCCCGTAGCGGACTCTCGTCTTCTCTCGCGATTCGTCGCTGTTGAGTGATGAACCCGCAAAATCGGATTCAGGCAAGCCATCGGCACATCTGTTTCATCCCGACGATAATGCGATCGTGTCTGGTCGTGTTCGAGTCTCATCAAGAAGCGCCCTCATGATCCACGTTCAACACCTGACGAAAACCTACGAAGATCTCAGTCGGGGTGCATTCCTTGCCGTCGATCGAGTCTCGTTTTCGGTTCGCCCGGGTGAGATTTTCGGTCTGCTGGGAGCGAACGGTGCGGGGAAAACAACCGTGCTGCGAATCTTGAGTACGGTGTTGAGTCCAACCAGCGGAATCGCAACGGTTGCCAACTACGACGTCGATCGCGATCCTGCCGAGGTTCGACGGCGCATCGGATTTGTGAGTAACAATACCGCCATTTACGACCGCATGACGGCTTGGGAGATGGTCGAGTACTTCGGACGCCTTCATGCGATGGAAACTCAGCCATTGCGGGATCGTTTGGAAAGTCTGTTTGATCAACTTCGCATGAACGAGTTTCGAGACGTCCCCGGATCAAAAATGTCGACCGGCATGAAGCAGAAAGTGTCGATCGCACGAGCGATGGTCCACGATCCGCCGGTTTTGATTTTTGATGAGGCAACGTTGGGCCTGGATGTCTTGGTCGCTCGGAATCTTTTAGAAGTCATCCGCGTGCTCCGTGAGTCGGGCAAATGCCTGATCTTTTCAACACATATCATGAGCGAAGTGGAACGCCTGTGTGATCGGATTGCGATCATGCACCACGGCCGAATTCTTGATACCGGTACGCTGCCCGAACTGCGTGATCGGCACGATGAACACGATTTTGAAGAGCTGTTCTTCCGCTTGCTGAGTGAGCATGAACGCGAGCACGGAAACCGATTGGTAACAAGCGATGGAGGAGTCGCATGAGCGAGTCGTCTGACGCAAAACGACGTGCAGCCCGACAAGCTGGTCGTCCTCGAATGTCATCTGTCTGGTTGATATACGCACGTGAGATGCGAGACCAGCTCCGTGATCGTCGAACCTTGTTCACGATCGCCGTGCTGCCAGTCTTGTTGTATCCCTTGGTGGGGACGCTGCTACTGCAAATCGCGCAATTCACAAGACAGCACACAACTTCTGTCTGTGTCGTCGGAACAGACCATCTGCACGAAGCACCGCCGTTGATGAACGGGGATGGCTTCGTTGATGGTCTGAACGCTGGCGCTCAGTTAGAGGTGATCAACTATAAATGGACTGACTTAGCGAACGATCTGGATATCGAATCGCAAACGACGCGATGGGTTCGTGAAGGCACGTTTGACGTGGTGGTCACGATCCCACCTGATTTTACTGACCAGACTCTCGGTGAAGAAGCGACGGGCATTCGCGTGCTCTACAACGTAGCGTCGGATCAATCGATGGTGGCGCGTGATCGCGTGACTCGTATCATCAATGATTGGCGAGGCGAGTGGGTTCGCAGTCGACTCTCGACCGCAGGTGTTGACTTGGAGATGCTCAATCCGTTCAAAATGACGGACATCGATATCGCACCCGAAAGAACGCGCGAAGCCGCGTTTTGGAGCAAGTTGCTCCCATTCATCATGTTGGTGTGGGCAATGACGGGTGCCTTTTATCCGGCAATCGACTTGGTTGCTGGAGAGAAAGAGCGTGGCACACTGGAAACGCTGTTGTGCAGCCCAGCCCTGCGAAGCGAGATCGTTTGGGGAAAGTTGGGTGCCGTGATGACGTTCAGCATGATGACGGCGATCATGAATGCAGCCAGTATGCTGGTCACCAGTTCGTTTGTATTCAAGCAGATGGGGGTCGGCGGTGGAATGATTGGCGCTCCGCCACTGGTGCCGATGCTTTGGTTGCTGGTTGCCTTGGTTCCCCTATCGGCGCTATTTAGTGCCCTGGCGTTGGCCGTTGCCGCGATGGCTCGTAGCAGCAAGGAAGGTCAGTATTACCTGATGCCGTTGATGATGGTCACCTTGCCATTGGTGATGCTGCCGATGTTGCCAGGTACCACCTTGTCGGTCGGCACCAGCGTGATTCCTGTCACAGGCATGTTCTTGATGGTCCGGGCATTGGTGGAAGGCCAGTTTGCTTATGCCTTGTGGCATTTGCCGATGGTGGCTGGCGTGACGACCGTTTGCCTTTGGCTGGCAATGAACTGGGCACGTCGGCAATTTGAAGATGAAAGTGTCCTGTTTGGCAGCAGTGATCAATGGGAGCTGGGCAAGTGGGTTCGTCATCTTTGGCGAGACCGGCAGACCGCAGCCACGCCCGCGCAAGCCTTTGCCTGTGGTGCGATCATCTTGGTCGCGTTGTTCTTTGGCAAGCTTGCCGTCACTGAAATGCCCAGTGACTTTGCGGGGATCGCAAAGTTGGTCTTGATGCCACAAATCGGATTGATTCTAGCGCCCGTGTTGCTGATGGCGACCGTGCTGACGACATCTCTCCGCAAGAGCCTGCGGATTCGCATGCCGCATTGGACGACCTTGCCATTGGCGGTCCTGCTGGGGCTGACACTGCATCCGATGTACGTGATGTTGGCTCAATTCATCAGTTACACCTATCCTATTAGCGAGCAAGCCGCTGCGGCGATGGCGCCGTTTGCAGAGCACATTTCATCGGCGCCTTGGTTGACAGTCATCTTCCTGATGGCCGTTGTGCCTGCGATTTGCGAAGAGCTAGCCTTTCGCGGTTTCATCTTTGGCGGATTGGTTCGTGAGAAAGGCCGCATGCGAGCTGTTTTGGTGACGGCACTGCTGTTTGGTATCTCGCACGGTGTTTTGCAGCAGTCCATTGCCGCGACCATCATGGGGGTCCTGCTGGGGTGGGTCGCATTGCGCACGGGCAGCGTCCTGCCTGGCATTCTGATCCACTTCACCAACAACGCTTTGTCGGTATCGATGGAACGCATCGCCTCCAGTCAGTGGGAAGGCGCTTCTATCTTTTTGACGACTAGCGAAGCCGGGCCAGCCTATCAGCCGATCTGGATGGTCACCAGTTTAGGCGTGGCGATCACCTGCTTGCTGTACTTTGGCACATTGAAACAGAAGGTCGATGAGTCGGAAGCAGACTTGATCCAAGTCGATCGGAACATCGTTGATCCTGGAACAGCACTGGTTCCTACCTAGCAGCGGCGTGTCGCGTGATCGACTAGCGTTGTTTCTTCAGCGGCATCAAAAACCAGTCTTCGTATCTAGTACGTGGTGGATCCAAATCTGGCGGTTTTCGCCCGGTCATATGCTCGATGGCCCAATAACAAGCAACTCCGGTTGCTGTCTTCAGTTCCGCAAACTTACGTAAGTCGCCCAACGCGATTTCCGCTTTCATGCGACCTAGGCTGATGGCGCACATCTCACGCATCATTTCGGTCTCGAGTACGAGTCCCTCGATGTCCTTCAGCCGTTCCAGTAGCATCGGCGCGACTTCGTTCTTGGGCTGGTTTGGCGTCAAGAGTCCTAATGCCCATGCGGCAGCCGGCCTCGCGTACTCACCCAACGTAAAGTTCTTCTTAAGGTACTTCTTCAGTAGATTGGCAGCTGGTTGGTACTCCTGATCGCCAAAGGCCTCGAACAGGTGAGCGTTGGTCAATGACCAGCCCGGAGTGGAGTCGTCTAATTCGCCGGTAGAGTATCTCTGGTAAACGCTTTGCGAAAATTCGAGCATGTCGGGCAACAGTTTACCGATCTGCATCTGCTTCAAGCCACAGGCCGCAGCCACCCTCACTTCAGCGCGCGGATGCGAAAGCAATTCGACGAATCGTGGTCCGGCGGGCTCGTAGTCCAAGTTGGCTAAGATCACGGTCGCTTGTTCACAGCCTTGCCATTGGTCCTCATTTAGGATCGAGGTCACGACGGAAATCATTCTTTCCCGCAAGCTTTGCGTTTCGGCTATTCTCAACAAAGCGGCCGCCACTTCGCGCCTGAGCGACGGGTTCACGTCATTCAGCATGGCCCCCAGTTGCCCAACGCGTTCCCAGGAAGCTTCTTCGATCATTCCACGAGCCGACCAAGTGCGAACGTTGGCGTCGGGGCTGGCAAGAAATCGATCGGCGTGTACCTCGACCAGTTTCGGATCGATGCGAAAGAGCTTCTCGAGCGCGCGTGACTGAATGACAGGACTGTCTTGGTTCAACATTCCTGTGAGCCTATCAGTTGCGTCTTCATCGTCGTGGTCGCCGATCAGGTCAATCGCCATGATCGAGCTCAATTCTGAAGGTGATGTCTCCATCGAAGCGACTTCGTCGACGAATTGCATCATCTGATACGTGCCAATGTTGCCAACTGCTTTGGCTGCCGCGAGTCGGACTGCAACCGGTTGGCTGTTGCTACGTACGATCGCCTTCATGGCGGACGCAGCCCGATCAATGTCGGGTTCATCCGGCAGTGCGCTCAGGCCATTGATCGCCAGGATCATCATGGTTTCCCCTTCGCCGGCATTTAGCACGCGTTGCACCCATACATCTTTCAGTGCGGGCGACCGCCACCGCGCCAAAGCTGGTTCGACGATTTCAGAGATGATTGGGCCATGCTCTCGGGTCATGCGTGCGAGTCGATCCGCATACTCCTTGGCATCCATCGCCACCATTGCACCTGTGACGGCACGCGTGACGTCGAGGTTCGGATCCGGATCGCGAAGTAGAGTGAGCAACCGAGCTTGAATTTTGTGCGTGTCCTTCATTCCTCGGCGATGGGCGATTGTCAGTGAATCGACCAGCATTCTTCTGAACTCAGGGTCCTTCTGGCCCATTCCCTTTAGCCAGAGTTCCTTCAAGCCGTTTGGGAAAATCCTGCCGAATTCGACTCGCGTTCGCTCAGGCCGTTCGTGCATCCATAGCCTGTATCCGGCCATGGTGGCTCGAGCCTGTCGTTCCGAGCCAACCAGTGGATGAACCAGACTGATCGTCAGCAACGCCAACACGAAGAACCGACTGATTTGTGAACTCACGCTGCTCGCGTTAAACGCCATACCTGAATCCCTAAGATCATGAACATCAGCATCGAAAGTGCTCCGGAAACCCACCAAGCCATTGGAAGCAGATCGTAAGACTCAAAGCCCGGCATTTCGATCACGCTGAGGGCAGCTCCGACAGGCGTGATCATCAATGCATTGTTGACGGTATCGCGACCGAATGGAGCATCGCGACCCATCCAGATCAGCAGCGGAGACAAAAACAAAACAACAATCGCCACGTAGGTGATCGCGGTAGAAACTGCTGTGGATCGAAAGAGGCTTCCCACTGCGGCGCTGACTGCCAAAGCCAACACCGCGGTGCAGACCAAGCAGATCAAAACCAGTTGCACTTGCAACCACATTCGAGGCTGAATCATGATCATCACGAGGTAGCCAGGCAGCGTCGCCATCAAGACCAATGCTAAGGTCCAGACCACGCTGAGCAGCTTGCCTCGCATGACTTTGAATGCAGAGAGCGGTGTCATGCGAAGTAGATCCCAGCCACCACTGTCACGTTCGCCGCTGATCAACCCCGAGGCCAAGCTGGGCGTCAAAACCACGACCAAGACGACTTGCAATAGCACCAGTAGTCCGCCGACAGTGTCCACTCCCCACGCGGTTACGCTCGTGGCTGCCAGGAAGGTCAGGACGATCGATACCAAAGCGCAGATGGAAACCAATCGCATCAGCCACTGCAAGCGACCAAATCGACGACTCCTAAATTCCTTGACCATGACAGGGTTCAAGTACCAGGGAATTCCTGCTTTGCGACGCTGCGGATCTACGATGTAGATCACCCGGCGAATGATACGGCTGATCAAGGCACGATCCTGCGTCATGACTCCTTGCGCTCGGGACTGATCAAAAATACGGTAGTTCAATCGAGTCAGAGTGATGATCGCAAAGATCACGCTACTGGCGAGAGCCAAGAGTATAAACCGCCCGGTTGTCGATGCCTCCTGCAGGCCAGAAGATCCAACGACTTGATGTGCCAGGATTTCCAAGACCGCGGGCAACGGCGAGAAGCCTCGGAACCACTCGACGGCAACTAGTATCCACCCTTCTCTCATGGTGCCGCGAATAAACTCAGCCTGAACAAGCAAAAAAAAG
>JBGCGI010000109.1:0-5214 GCA_045110715.1 Rubripirellula sp. | reverse complement strand
GAGCTTGAGAGACTGAATGGAAAAGGTTCAGACTAAGCGATCCTATTCAATAAATCCGGCCTATTTGCGGTAGGCGCTGGAGTATTGTCATTAACCGGAGACCGGTGAAAGTGCCCGCTTCAGAATCTGCGAGCAACTAGACACTTGGTCGTGATCGAGCCGAAATAGTCAAGGAATGGAGTCTGATACATCCATCGCCCGTCTTTCGGTTTTGTCACCATATTTGTCACCATGTCCCGGGCGGCGACTGGCGGTTAGTGGCGGGCAATGGCGACCGCACACAGCTTGCTACCGACCGATTGGATCGGCAATTCACGACAATCGGCGGGCCATGGCGTTGTCTGGCGGGATGTGACGCCCAAGAACGTAAGTCATTGATATGCGACTTAAAATCCCCCGGCCGTTAAGGCTGTGCGGGTTCAAGTCCCGCCCTGGGCACTGCAATTTACGGTGTTTTTCTCATTCGAGCCGATCTCGGCGAGCTCTCGAATTTGCTTTGGGCACCATATAGGGCACCAAGGCCACGGACGACGCGAGGGCGACCTTGCCTTCAGCCTCTCCACGACTTCTTACTCCGCGAGACTGGTGCAAATGAATGCCATCGCCCGTCGGCACCGCGCGGAAGTCTCGTTCCATACCACCCCCGATGCATTCAGTCGATTGCGACTACTTTCCAAGCCGATCTTCCGCTATGACAGCCAAAACGATGTTATTTTGGATGGTGCGGTTTACGGATTCGTTGATGCTACTGACCCAGAGATGCTGCTGGTCATCGAAGCTCGTCGGCACGAGGGGAAAACCTCCTGGCTGTACTCTCCGGCGCGTTCCCGGCATGACCAGATGCGACTCTATCTTGGCGACGATATTGTTTGGGACCTGCCAGCACTTGCACCGCCTTGGGTGAACGTTCGGGATCCTAAAAAGTCATACTTCAACGTGCACTGGAAGACGCTGGCGGGTCCCTCCGAGCTTGGAAAGCTCGCCGAAATATTCAGTAGCGGGCAATAGTGTTGGGTTCTGATGGCATCGTCGACTCGCTGATGCTCTGCCGCCCGACTACATCGCCCAAGTCCGCGGTATGTCTGAGGGGATTGACTTCGCAGATCCCGACTACCCGTTTCAGCTGTTGAAAAAATCGTTATGGGAGACCCAGCAGGTCGCGTTCATGTGGGACCGCATCGCTACCCAACAAGGCTATGCACGTCGAGCACGCGATCGGCCGTTTATGACTTCGAGGCCTTGCTCGGGCGTTCCCGGTGATCATCACCATACCGCTGTGGGTTCGAGTATCCAGAGTTCTTGAGCGTCCTGTTTCGCGAGCACCGAGGCATGACACCAGGTCAGTACCGCCAGCAGCATCGACAAACGTGAGCGTTTGTCGTGTGATATCTTGATTCGAATTTCCGCTCCGTTAACCAGTTCCCAGTCGGTGTATGGCCTTGTTCCTGGAGCTCAAGATTTTGAGAAAACAGTGCAAAGAACGGCTTGTTGCTTGGTGCCTCTCGGTATTCGGGAGAGATTTCTATTTTTCTCGTGACGTTGGGCGGAAACATGCGACTAGCCATGTATGGAACTTGAATTGACTGACCGCGCAGCGAACCGAACGGCGCAGGATCTGGACGATGTAGTATCCAGAGCACAGCAGGGCTCGCAGGATGCTTTCTCGCAGATCGTGCTGCTTTACCAGGACGAAGTTCGAAGATTTGTACGCTGGCGTCTTGGCAACCGAGCGACCGCTGATGACTTGGCCCAAGATATCTTTGTGCAGGCGTATCGCAGTATCGCAACTTTCCGTGGCGAAGGCTCGATCCGATCGTGGTTGCTAGGCATCGCCAGGCATCACGTGCTAAGCCACTTGCGTCAAGTGAAGCGGCATCCAGGAACAAGCTTGGACGATTCGCTTGAGTTGCTGAGACTCGCCTACGATGAAGACGATCCGGTTGACGTTGAGCTACGGATGGAGCAACTGCGAGTTTTGCAAGACTGCGTTTCGCGTTTGCGAAAAGACCAACAACACGTCGTTGACCAGTTCTATTTTGCCAACGTCTCAGTGGCGGTCATCGGAACGCAAATCGATCGAAAGCCAGGTGCCGTTCGAATGCTCTTGCTGCGCATCCGTGACGTTTTGCGTCAATGTGTCGAACTCAACACTACTTCGGAGGTTTGACAATGGTGCAAAGAGAATCAAACGAAACCAACGACATTTGGACGCGTTATCTATCGGGCGAGCAGTTGTCGGTCGTCGACGCGGATCGACTGCAGGAGACGCTCGCCAACGATTACGCGATGCGAAAACAGTTGCTTCAGGATGATGCGATGCACCGCATGTTGATGGCGGTCGCGCCCAGCGATGACGACCCCAGACAATTTCTGCAGGGTGTGCTCTCGCGATGCACCGAACTCTCTCAACCGGAAGGCTCAAGCGACGTTCCACAACCGCCGCCGATCGTATCGACGACCGCTCCCCAGGAGACCGATTTGCCGCTGGTGTCAGTTGCCCCTGCAATGGCCCAACGAACCGTCCGTCGCGAACAAGCCAAAAGGTCAAGCAAGTCTGCATTTAGAACCATCCAAATCGCAGCTGCAATCGCGGCAATCTTTGGGGCCGGCGTGATCGCAGGCAGGATTGGCTCTCGACCCGCAACGAAATTGGTCTCACCGAGTCCTCAGAAACGGCAAGCAAAGATTGGCGCGCAGCCGACGATTGTCCCGAAGCAGGCCATTGGCACTCAGCGAATTGGCGAACAGAAAATGCAGGTACTGCCCGCAGCAGAGTTCGCGACGTTGACCTCTTCTTCCTTTGGTGCCTGGAAACGCCCTCGTGTCGACGGCAGTCGTTTGACTGCGGGCGAAATCGTTCTTCAGCGTGGCGAGGGCGAGATCGCGTTCGATAACGGTGCGACCCTGCAACTGATCGCACCTGTCACCGTGCAGCTGGTTTCAACGGATCTGGTGAACGTCTCTCACGGAAAGATCTCAGCCATGGTGCCAGAGTCGGCATATGGATTGCGAGTCGTTACGCCGACCTCACAAGTCATCGACCAAGGATCGGAGTTTGAATTGGTGGTCAATCCGCAGGGTGCGACCGACGTCTTGGTACATCGCGGTAACGTGATCGTCCAACCTTGGCCCGGCGGAAACCACACACGCGAGCCGCTCGCGCTAGCGTCATCAAAATTGAATCGTGCAACAGTTTTTGAGCCAATTGTAGATGCAGAAGTCGATGGAGACGTTGATGGTCCGCTGGCAACCCTGGCACGGAACGGTGACGGTTCGTTTTTGGGTCAAATTTCAGTAAACGGAGAGTCGATCGAGTTTTCATCGCCGGAGTCGTTTGAGAATGTTCGGCACCGTGCGGGAGATCGATTCCGTGAATCGGCAGACCGATTTCAACAGGACTGGGCTGATGTGATGAAGACGTTCAATGCGGGCGCCGCTGGTGGATCGTTGAGCGTCAACGGCCTGAATGTTGGGTTTGATAGTGTTGATGACATCGTCAACCTGCAGCAGAACATGTTGCAGAAAGCCAAGCAGCGGGGAAAGTCGGCTGTGCCTGGCGAGGCGTCATTTCAAGGCACTCTGAATATCAATGGCGAGGTTCGCACTTTTACGTCGCCCGAAGAATTTGACAAGGCGCAACGTGCAATGTTTGGTCCCCTCAAGACGCTCGGAATCGATGTCTTTGATATGGCAAACTTTCAGGAGATGTTCAACAACCCGCAGACAGAGGGTGAAGGGGGCGAGCCAACCAATCCGTTTGTTCCACGCGACGACAAGTAAACGTTCGTTTCCGATCTCACTTTTCCCCGACAGGAAGCACTCACGATGAAGTATTCACGAGCGATCGCCCTCTTGATCATGTTCAGCATGATCCATGACGGGCATAGTGATGAGCCGCTGAGAACCAAGCCGCTGCGAACCTGGAAGGATGACAGCGGCACGTTTGAAGTCGAGGCGACTTTGGTGGGCGTGGTCGATGGCAGTGCAACAATGGAACTTGCTGATGGCACCAAGGTCGATGTGCCCCTTGATCGGCTGAGCGGCTCTGACCGACGCTACATTGCTCGGGAAGCCAGGAAAAGCTCGCCCGTAAGATCAACAACGGCTGGAAACAACTTCGGGGATAACAAGGTCAGGGATACTGAGCAACGCTACGGGATTCGTTGGCATCGAACACTCGACGGAGCCGTCAGCGAAGCAGGGTTCGCGTCACGGCCCAGTTCAGAAAGGCCAATCATGTGCTTTCGCGTGCTGGGTGATCTGGACGGCTTCATGTGAAGTGCTGGTCATACCATGAGAACCGTGTCGTTCTCGCCCGCGCCTGTTCGCAAAATGCTTCAACAACACTTCGTTTGCAGTTTGATCAATACAACCGGTGATCCCACGTCCGGCAGCTCCATGGGACACGCCCCAAGTGACTCGCCAGGAATGTGCGCTCGCGGTATCGGTAAGCAGAATGTGCAGTGTCTCTTCATGACTCCACAGGGCAATCTGTTTCATGCCGCATCAGGATTTCGCAATGCGGAAGACTTGCTGGAGGAATTGCAATTTGCGCTGACCACCTTTCGGGCAATGAAAAAGCGGCCTTCGCTTGCTGCCAAGATCGTACGAGACGCGCATGTCCAACGGATGCTGCAGCAAGGATTTGACCAGGCGGAAATTTCTCAGCCTCCGTCACCCTTTGGATCCATCAACAACCTGATTGCTTCCATGCAGGGGAACCGTCAGAGCAACAGGAACGGGCAAAGTCCTTTCGATGTCTCCCGTGTGTTTGCCGCAAAAACGCGCGCCAGCGACTTAGCCGACGGGCAGTTCGCCGTGCATCACCCACTGATGCCAATCGAAGAGTTTCTCTCGGATCCGCGCGTCTTGGTCGGGTATGAGAAAACCGCTTTCAGCAGCGTTGGAAACGGTGGCAGTTCCGGAAACCGACTGGGCAATTAGGTCGAGAGCGTTGTTGTGTTTTTCGTAGGTCAGGACCTGTCCTGACGACGTGCTGTAAATTGAAATCCGAAACGCAATTTTGATTGAAACGGATTGTTTCGATTTTCGGGCGGTTTGTGAAAGGTGAACTGAGTTGGAAAAATGTTTGGACTACTACACCCAAACACTCCAACCAACTCAGCCACCATGTCACATCATACCCTCGAAGAACGCTGCGTCATCTCAATCGGTCTGATCTACGGAGCTCTGCTCGATGCAGGTGACTACGAG
>JBGCGI010000108.1:0-19538 GCA_045110715.1 Rubripirellula sp. | reverse complement strand
GCGGCGACCTCGACGGAGCGTGTCACGTAGGGTGAGATTTGCGAGCGCGACGCCCTTATCATCAAGCACCTCGCCGGTCGATTCGATTCAACCGAGGGCTGCAGTGGACTCGACCACGGTGACCTTTTGGCAGACCATTTTGGATTCGGAAGCGTCAGGATTGTCGGACTTGCCCGACTGATCCTTCTTCTTCGTTTTGTCCGTTTTCTTCGTTTTGTCGGACGCGACGTGACCATTGGAGACCAATCGCAGCGAGAAGCGGTTGCCACGCAGGGATCCGCTGTAGACTCCCGAGATACCGCCGGATTCGTCGCTGATCGTCACATCCATGAACTCGTTGTGCAGTCGGCCCGATTCGGCCATTGACTGGGGAGCCCCCAGGAATTTGTCTTTGACGCGTTGACTGAACGAGACTCGCGGATCTCCGGTGCGTCCGCTTGGTTTCAGGATCACGAAACCGTAAGCGGGGATGTCGACGGTGGTTTCGTTGCCGTTGCCGGAAGACGACGACGCGAACACGTGCTTGACGTCTTTGGGAGCGGTGGCGAGCGTCACCGAAGTGCGTGCACCGATCGCGTGCGGGTTGATCAGAATCTTGCTGGCATCGGGACTCTGTTTCGCATCGGATGTGCTGCCGGTCACGGCTGCGGCGAAATCGCTGGCCGGGTCCGCGGAGTCTCGATTGGGATCGCGACTGACCAAACGGGTCATGGCCGAGGTCAATCGTTGATGTTCGGCGGTCACGGAAGAGCGGAAGTTTTCGGCCAAAGTCGCGATCGGATCGCTTGCGTTCTGGGCGACCAAGGTCGTCAGCAGTTGTGCCGAGCTGGCGGAACTGATCGTCGCGCTGCCGTGATGGTAGGGATGCTCGCCATCTTTGAAGTAGTCGTTCAGCTTCCAGAAACGGCCCAGACAAAGGCTCCAAGAGCTGACTTTCAGCAAATCGTGAAAGCTGTCGCAGCCTTGTTCGGGCCAATGAGCCATCAGCGCGGTCGCGATTTCGCCGCTGTCGATCGCCTCTCCAAGTTGCGGACCGAGGGTCAGGAAGGAGGCATCGCTGGCGGCGTCCATCGGTTTGGCGGTCAACGCTTCCATCTCGGCGCCAGCGGATTGCATGATCACTTTGGCTTCATCGCCGTGTCCGGTGCCGGCGGCGAAGTCCAGCGGGATCATGCCGCAGTAACCAAGTTTGGTCAGTGTTGGCGTCATGTCGGCGGGTGTCGAACCGGAGAACCGAGCGAAAACTTCGGGAGCCGATCCGACGGCTTCGGTGGTGGTGCGATGTGCGTCGACGAACAACGCTTCAGCCTCGGATAGGCTCATCGTGTCCAAACAGGCATCGCTGGAGGGCCCGCCGCCAGCCCAGCCGATTTGGTTGTCGGCGATTGCAGATTTCAGCGATTGTGCTTCCGTGCCCGAGCGGCCAATCGCTTGAGCGACATCCCAGTCGATCAGCACGTTCATGGGGGTGGCAATCGATTCTTCGTCACCGCTTTGGCTCAGTTTGGAATCGATACTGCGGATCAGCGACTCCATCGTCGACTCACTGGTGAGGGTCAGATCGATCAGATGCGGGTCGGACGAAAAGTAGTGATCACGTTCCTCGGCAAGGCAATCGAACACATCGTGGAGGGCGGCAATCGCTTCCTCGGCCGATCCGGCTAAGAAGGCTTTGGCGGCGGCCACAATGCGGTTTTGCAGGTGAATTTCATCCAAATTGCTGGTGTACCGCAGTCGGCGAGTCATGACTTGGACTTGCAGAGCGGCGAAGCCAGCGGCAAAGAAATCCTCGATGCCGATTTGGCGACCGTTTGCCGTGAGCGTTCCGATGGGCGCTGAGTCGAGCGCCCCGTCGATGGTCTCCAGCATCTCTTTTCGCGAAGCGCCGGTGACCCACAGACAGCCTTCGCTGACCTGGGCGCGAGCTTCGTAACCGCTGGGCAATTCCGGTTTACTGGGGGCGGGCACGGTGATCAGCCGCTTGCCGACCGGATCGGGCGGAGAATCGGCGCGATACCAGATCGGCGTCTGCTCCGTTTGAGCCAACAAGCCGGGATGCCACAGGACTGTCCAGGCCGCAAGTAAGCTACGAGCGTCAGAATCGGACAAATCGGATGGGAAATCTTCCAGCGTCGCGGCTGGGATGAGGACACAGCACTCGTCAAATACGGGCATATCAGAGTAAAATTTGACCAAGTGGTAAGAAACTCAGTAGACTGATAAGTACGATAAATGCACTCATCCCAATCACATTCGATTGTGACTTATCCACATTAAAAGGACACTTTGCGGGATTTGGGGGGTGGCCGACGCCACCTTCGGAAATCTGCCCACGACGTCAAGAACCAGGAAGGAAAGGACGGAAGTGGCGGGGATCCAATTTTCCCGCATGATTCAAGCTCCAACTTTCTGGAACCACACTAGAATGGGGCAGAATGCAGAGATTGTAGCTGGAAGCTGGGATCTCGTCCTGATCACACGACGCGAATTCTGGAATTCCGCCCAAGGATTCTAAGGATCGGACGACACGATCGTTTTTAGGTTGTGGTGTTCGTTAAACCTATTCGTTGAACCACCAAGAGTAAGACTTCATCTATGGCTGCCAGTCCAAAAAGCGTTTGGGGGATCGAAATCGGTCAGACCGCTCTGAAGGCGTTGCGTTGTAGCATGGAAGACGGTGAGGTCGTGGCCAACGCCTTTGACTTCATCGAGTACCCCAAGATTCTGAGTCAGCCCGAAGCGGTTGCCGAAGAGTTGGTGGCCGACGCGATCGCCCAGTTGCTTGAACGCAATGACGCGATCAACGAACAAGTCTGTATCAGCGTGCCTGGTCAAAGCGGCCTGGCAAAGTTCTTCAAACCACCCCCAGTCGAAGTCAAGAAAGTCGCTGACATTGTTCGCTATGAGGCGCGTCAGCAGATTCCGTTCGACCTGGACGACGTGGTCTGGGACTTCCAGATGATGCCTGGCAGCATGGTCGAGGAAGGCTATGCCCTAGAGAGCGAAGTTGGTTTGTTCGCGATGAAACGTGAGCAGGTCTATCGTCAGTTGGTGCCCTTCGATGACGCCAACATCGAAGTCGACATGATCCAGTTGGCTCCGATGGCTTTGTACAACATGGTCGCCTACGACCGCATGCACGAGCGGATCGATGCGGACATGTACGATCCCGACGATCCCCCCGAGTCCAGTGTGCTGTTGTCGATCGGCACCGACTCGAGTGACTTGATCATCACCAACGGTTTTCGGATCTGGCAACGGAGCATGCCGATTGGTGGTAACCACTTCACTCGCCAGTTGACCAAAGACTTGAAGTTGACGTTCGCCAAGGCAGAGCACTTGAAGCGGAACGCGCGGGAAGCGGTCGACCCGAAGTTGATTTTCCAAACCATGCGACCGGTCTTCAATGACTTGGTCACCGAGGTTCAGCGTTCGATCGGATTCTTCCGCAGTATCGACAAGAAAGCCGAAATCACCGAACTGTTGGTGACCGGTAACACCGTCAAAATGCCTGGCCTAGCCGCTTACTTGGGCAAGAACTTGGGTTTTGATGTCCACGTGCTGGATCGATTCAATCGACTCGAGGGCGAGGATGTGCTGTCGATCCCGACGTTCCGTGACAACGCTCCAACGTTTGCGGTTTGCTACGGCTTGTGCTTGCAGGGACTGGGCGTCTCGCAGGTCCACGCCAGTTTGGTGCCGCAAGAAATCCTGACTCAGCGAATGATTCGGGCCAAGAAGCCTTGGACTTTGGCTGCCTTGGCCGCGCTGTTGATCGGAATGACCACTCATTACGCGTTCACTCAGCGGAGTTGGGCCACGACCCATGATGACTTGTGGTCAGGTTCGCTTCGTCAAGTCGACTCCGCCAGTTCTTATCGTGACGAACAGGTTGGCGAGGACGACAAGCTCAAGAACAAGTTGAGCTACTTGAACAAGATGGGCGAACAGGTTGCCGGTAACGCGGAACGCCGCTTGAAGTGGCTTGAGATTCTACGGGTGATCAACGAGACCGTTCCGCGGGTGGAATATCCCGATGGAAAGCCGCCCAAGGAATTTGATCAACGCAAGGACATTTATATCCTGCAGGTCGACAGCAAGCACTTCACCGAGCTTGGTGATTGGTGGACCGACAAGGTCAAAGAACGCTACGTCGAAGAGATGCGAAGTTGGGCCAAAATCACGAAGAACGAAGTGCCGGAAGATGTCATTTCGATGACCGGTCCCGAAGGGCCCACCGGCCCCGGTTGGGTCTTTGAATTGCATTGTTACCACTACTACAACAGTCCAAAAAACATGGGCTTCGAGGGTAGCAACCACGTTCGCAACGTGATGACGACGAAGTTCTTGAACAACAGCGTTGTCCTGCCCGCAGGCAAGCAGGACGGAAAGGAAGTCTTCGAGACATTCACCTTAGAAGAGCTGGGCATTTCATTCCCGCTGCTGTTGGATGATGACCAACCGACGATGAGCATGGTCCCCAATCCGGACTTTGATGAAGACGCCGTGATGAAAGCGGCCGCAGAAGGGATCCAATTACGTCCAGATGACGAGGGCTTCCAACCGCCCACACTGCAAGTCCAACGGTTGGACTTCGTGTTCCAAGTTGTCTGGCAAGAGAAAGCGCTGAGCGAACGCCTCACGGCCAAGGAAGAGGCTCGCAAAGCGGCGGAAGAAGCGGCAGCGGCCAACCCAGACGTCAATGATACTGCGGCTACGCCGTGATGAGTTGTAACGAAAGATGCGGGTTAGCATCGGACGGACCAAGCCGTTCCGCTGACCTTTTTTGGCGACGGACGAAGCATCCTTCGCAATTCGAAAGACCAACGCACCAGTGCCTAACGAAACTTGTTCCGTTGAACTAAACCAACTAAACCGGCTAAACCGGCCAGATCAAACCAGGCCAATCCGAACCGACGAGATGAAATCCGTCCCACGAGGTGAGTAAATCATGGATCAACTGAAAGAAAAACTCGCAGTCGTCGCCAAGTACGGCTTCTGGATTAGCACGTCTTTGGTGTTGCTGGTATCGCTCTATATCTGGTGGTCCACCACCAGCACGTTGGCCGACGAGTCGGCTGCGCAAACGTCCAAGATCAAGAATGCGGTTTCAACCGTCAGCAGCATCGTGCAAGACATGGACACGACACCGAACGAACTGTCGCACGAAAAGATGCGAGGGCTGATCAAAGATCGCCAGGACTTGGTCCTGAAGTCATGGGAAACCTTGTATGACCGGCAGCGGGACATTTTGACCTGGCCTGTCGATGAGTTGACCGCCGATTTCATTAGTGAATTCGAACCGATGATTCCGATCGAGACCTTCATTGAATTCCCCACGCCCGTGGAGCAAGAGAAAGAAACGACGCTGCTGAATCAGTACAGCAGGTACATCAAGAACGTGTTGCCAGCGATCGCTGAAATCGCCGATGCAGAATGGGAAGCGGAATTTGAGTCAACCGCGAGTGCTGGCGGCATGGACATGGACATGGGAATGGACATGGGCGGCATGGGGATGGGGATGGGAGCCAATCGTGTCGACGTGGACATTACGGGTGTCGAGAAAGGGCCGTTGGTGAAGTGGAGTGCTACGAGTCAGCAGAGCGTTCTACAAGACCTGTTCCCTTGGCGAGGACGGCAGCCGACCACCTTGGAGGTCTATTACTCGCAGGAGAATATCTGGATTCTCAAGCAGTTGTTGGAGATCGTCAGTACCGTCAACGGCGCGGCCAAGCAGCCCTATCAAGCCAAGATTCACGAAATCAAAGGCATTCAAATCGGAAAGTCGGTTCGGTTTGGTGCTGGTGAGGTTTCCAAGCCGGGCTCTCGTGTCAGTTCGATGGGCATGGGGATGGAAATGGACATGGACATGGGCATGGAAATGGGCGGCATGGACGACATGTACGCCGATAGTGGGATGGGCGGCGGAATGTCGACGAGGGAAAAGACGGATCCCGCAGACAATCGCTACGTCAATGCCGACTTTGAGCCAATCGCGGCAACCGCGCTACGATCGGCTTTGACCAGCGACGAACCCAATGACGCGAGTTTGGCGGTCGCCAAACGTGTTCCTGTGATGCTGTCTTTGAACATCGACCAACGTTCGATTCACGAACTGCTGGCCGTTTGCGGAAGTGCCAATCTGATGGTGGAAGTTGACCATGTACGCATCCTGCCCAAGAGCGGCGGTGCGATGAGTGCTGGCGGAGGCATGGGCATGGAAGATGAGGGCATGGGCGGCATGGAGATGGACATGGGCGGCATGGGCATGGGAATGGGAATGGGGATGGGCATGTCGAGCCCTGGCCAGCAGAAGGAAGACGAGTTCCCGTTGGACATGTCGGTCGAAGTTTACGGAATCATTTACATCTACAACCCGGCTGACCGCGCTAAATTGGCACTCGAAAAAGTCACCGAAGATACTGTGATTGACGGAGCCACCGAAACAGTGGGCGGGGCTCCAGTTGCACCAGGTGCGACACCGGCTCAAACCAACGACGAGTTGCCAACACCACAAGCGGATGTTGTGCCTACTGTTCCAGCGGCCACACCGGTCGATCCAGCGGCCACACCGGTCGATCCGGGCGGCGCACCGGTTGACCCAACCACCGCACCGGTTGACCCTGGCGCCGCACCGGCAACCCCACCAGCCGATCCGGGCGCCGCACCGGTCGCTCCTGGAACGCCTCCGGCGGATGCGACGACAGGGCCAGCTGCCGCGCCGGCACCTGCTGTTTCCTCTTAGTCGTATCCTACATTTCGTCATGCTTTTCGAGCTCAACTCCACACACCTTTTCTGGCAAATCCGCGAACGAGGGACTTTCAATGGACGGTGAAAAAATCAAACAGTTCATGCTGTACAACTTTGAGAAGTTGATATTGGTATTTGTGATTGCTGGATCCGGATTCCTGGTCTATCAGGGAATGCAGTTGCCCAACTTCCTCCAAGAAGAGCAGCCCGATCGTCTTGCCCAACGTGCGACGCAAGCTAAGTCGGACATTGACCTCGACCACAGTGACGCGATCATCCCCGAGCGTATTCCGGACTTTGATATCTGGGGCAAAACCAATGAGTTGTACGATCCCGTCGATGGCACGGCCTACAAGTTGCCCAAGACTTGGGACGATGTCAGTGCGCGATCGGTTGTGCGCCGTCAAGATCCACAGCTGTTTCCGCCGCGAGCACTGATCGCTAGTTCGGTGGTGACCACGATTGCCGTCCAAAACAAGAGTGGTGATCCCGAAGGATACTTCCTGGCGAGTCTGGAAGATGCGGATCCCGTCGAAGTGGTAGAGAAGAAGGCCCCTCGTAAAAAGCGTAGCCGTGGTCGAGGGATGGGCATGGATGAAGAGATGATGGGCATGGGGGACATGGAAATGGAAATGGACATGGAGATGATGGGCATGGGGATGGGGATGGACACCGGCATGGGCGAATTGAGCGCTGGTGCAGGACGTCGCTTTGATTCCAAGAAAGACTTCGGCTATCGGCCTCCACCAGCCGGAACCAACGAAAAGCGTCCACCCATGCCATCGGTAAGTTGGTTCGTGGCGGGTCGCGCTGTCGTGCCTCACAAAGAACTGTATGAGTCCTATGAGATGGCGCTCAAGGATGCGGAAGGCTACATGCCGATTCGCGACACGCCCGTTTACTTCAACATGGAAGTTCAACGAGCTGACGTCACGACCAAGAAAGTTGAGGACGTCGCTGAAGCCGACTGGGTCAACATCTGGGATCGCCTCCGTTACACGAAGCTGGCTGCCCAAATGTGGTCTGGCTTTGCTCCGGAGATTGTTCCTGACGACTACCGACACGAAGCGTTTTCTCTGTGGATTCCGCCCGTGCTATTGGATGACTATGCATCGTTTGCGACTCATCCTCAGGTGCCAATGATCAGCCAAAAAGAACTGAACATGCTTCTGAATTCGGAAGTGGAAGTTGACAATGGGCCTGGTGACTTCAGTTTGGAAGACGATGAAGACGACGGAACTTCGCTGGTTGGACCTGGGCAAACGGGCAACATGGGTGGCGAAGGTTACGAAGACATGGGCATGGGGATGGAAATGGACATGGAAATGGACATGGGCATGGGCATGGGAGGCATGGCCTTCGGGCGTGGTCAGGTCGAGAAAGATCCCGTCGATTTCAAACTGGCTCGGTTTTATGACTTGGTAGGCACCTGGAAGAACGCCGCAAGAGCGGGGCGAACTTATGTTTATCGCATCCGCTATTCCGTCAGCGACCCAAACTTCCCAGCCAGTCGTGTGCTGCAACCCAAGACAGGTAACCTGGCACCCGAAGTGATCGATCGAGTGCAAAAGCTGATGGCGCAAGCCGGCGAGACGCAGAAGCGATCCTACGAACGATGGAGCGACTGGAGTGCTCCTTCGGAGCCAGTCGTTTTGGCTGCCCCTGAGCAACAGTTTGCCGGCCCAATCACTCCTGGCACCACCAACATGTGGCAGGTTCAGGGCAAGACGATTCCCTATCGTCGAGATCCACCCAAAGGCAAGATGATTGCGTCGCAGTTCGTTGAAAGCATTGGCACGCGAATTCCTTTGGCGATGGACGTCACCGAAGGCACCGTGCTGAGTCACAAAGTCGAGTCAGCCGACGTGGTTGACCCGATCACTCTGAAGGTCAAGAAATTGCCCGATGCAGAGATCGTGAGTGGGACAACGATCGTTAGCCTCGACGGAGGCTCGAAACTCCAAATCACGGACGACCTTACCGAACCCGGGATGATGCTGATGTTCAATCCATTGGGAGGGTTGAAAGTCACCGACGATATCGACGGCCAAGAGTTCTACCGGATCTACAACTACTCGGACGAAAAAGGCGAGTAGTCAGAGCAACCGTCAGGGCGAAACAGGTTCGCCGTGAATGCAACGCATCAGAGCCCGGTGATTTTTCATCGGGCTCTTTTCATTGACCCCAAACCTTTTGATCACCGTGAGTATCGGATTGCCTCGCTCGATCACGGTTCCATCAGCTGGCACGTCATGGAACGACACCCGCGAGTTCTCCAACGCCGAAATTCGGTTTCGCTGAAACTCCACACGATGGCGAGCAAAGACGATTCGCTTCAAGTGCAAATCGCTTGCTCTGAGTTCTAAATCGGGGAGCCGGCTTGATCCATTGAGCATCACGCTCAGTAAAGGTGCCTGCAGATTTCGCTCGATCAACTCCATCGAGCTGCTCCACCTTGGATTGATCTCCAGTAACCAGAACGTGCCGTGTTGGTCGATCAGGAAGTCGACGTTGAACAGACCTCGTAGACCTGCCATCGCGACGACCTCGCGACCAATCCGCCCCAGCCGCTGAGCCATTTCGGGGGGCACATGGATCGGTCCCAACGAGCCGCAGTGGACAAACGGCAGTTCAGATCCTGCACGCGTGAATCGCCCTTGGCATACGCCGATCAGCTGCGAGTCCGTGCCGTTGCTAATGAAGCTTGCGCCAAACAATCGGCCAGGGATCCACCTTTGCAGCACCGCGTTCTCGGGGCAAGTATGAGGTCGGAACCAGCTGACGCCCAAACCGCCACTGCTGTCGACTTGCTTGACCAACCACCTGGCGGATACGAATGCTGGGCCGGAATCGAGATCCGATTGCAGACCAGTTTCCGGGAAGTTGACTTGGGCAGAACAAGCGATTTTTGCCAACGACGATGGTTCTTTCAGCAGCCGCGGTGTCTGGGGAAACCAAGCCCAAGTCGGGTGATTGCTCAGTCCGCTGACCTGAAGAACGGGCGTATTCAGGCATGCAGCCTGGATTTGTTCGCGAAAATCGCTGCTCAAAAAGAAATGCTGATCACAGGCCGCTAGGGTGTCGGTGTCGCCGAATAGATCGATTCCGATCACGGTGTAACCGGCACGTTTTGCCGATTCGGCTGCCGCCCGCACGGAGGCCCCGACCAGAACGATCCGTCCTGGGTCGGCTGGATCTCGCGGGAAAGCCTTTGTAGGGGGATCGGGTGGTTGCATCATCGGTGGGGTTTGCTAACTTTTCGGACGAAATCATGGCTTCACACAGCCGTTCCAATTCTCCCCCTGATACGCAGGTTAACACATGCAATTTTACGTTGGTGAAGCACTGGTAGGCGATGGCAACGAAGTCGCTCACATCGATTTGATGATCGGCAGCAAAGATGGCCCCGTCGGTACCGCATTCGCAAACGCACTTTCGACCCAGAGCGAAGGCCACACGAACCTGTTGGCTGTGTTGGAGCCAAACGTGGCTGTGAAGCCTTCGACCGTGATGATCACCAAAGTGACGATCAAGGGCATGAAGCAAGTGGTCCAGATGTTCGGGCCTGCACAAGCTGCGGTTGCCAAAGCCGTTGCTGATTCGGTCAGCGAAGGCGTTATCCCGAAGGATCAAGCAGAAGACTTGGTCTGCGTTTGTGGCGTCTTCATCCATCCAGCCGCCGAAGATGACGAGAAGATCTACAACTACAACTACGAAGCTGTCAAGCAATCGATCGTCGCTGCGATGGGCGGCAAGCCTACGGCAGACGAGATGATCGCCAAGAAGGATTCCGCAGCGCATCCTTTCAAGGGCTTCTAGCTCGAATCGCGGGGCTCTGCTCCCGATGTTTCCATTCAAGAGCTTTCCGGTCTGCCTCGGCACCGGAAAGCTTTTTTTATAGGCCTGCCTTTTTCTTGGCAAATTCTCAAGCATCCAATCTCTACCTGTCATGACCAAACGCATTTTGATTCAGTTGGATGGCGACTCCCATCCCAGTTCGTTTGACTCCGTTGTCGCCATCGACGCGGGCGTCGATCACTTGCTGCGCTATCACGACGTGCAGGTCACCAATGTTGTGCCGATCGTTCACGGAGCGATGTTCACTCGAGGTGGGGACGATCTTCGACACACAGCGATCTTTATCGGCGGTTCGGACGTTGACGCGGCCGAGCGTCTGTTGCAGAGATGCCAAGATGCATTCTTCGGTCCCGTTCGTGTTTCGTTGATGCTGGACGCTAACGGTTGCAACACAACGGCGTCCGCGGCAGTCGTCGCATCCTCGCGGCATATCAATTTGAAAGACGCGAACGCAGTGGTGCTCGGTGGCACGGGGCCCGTAGGTCGTCGTGTTGGCCAACTGCTGGCCGCTGACGGTGCCAACGTCACGCTGACCAGTCGCACAGCCGAGAGAGCAGAGTCGGCCTGCAAGGACGTGCAGGAGAAACTCAGCGATCAGGCAGGGAGCGTTTCGCCGTATGCCGTCGCATCGGTCGGTGATACGAAACAAGTCCTGCAAGCCGCCGAGATCGTGATCGGTTGTGGTGCAGCGGGAATCGAGTTGGCGGAAGAAGCGACCCTGAAATCGTTGGACTCATTGAAAGTCGCGATCGATCTGAATGCGGTTCCACCGGCAGGTTTGGGCGGAATCTCAGTGACGGACAAGGCTGCGCCACTGGGAAATGGGGTCGGCTACGGAGCAATTGGAGTGGGCGGCTTGAAGATGAAGACCCACCGAGCGGCGATCAACGCGCTGTTCGAGACCAATGATCGAGTGCTAGATGCCGCCGAGATCTACGCGTTAGCGAAATCAATCGGCTAGCGGCGCAGGCGGTCCTGTCACAGAGCACCGGAGGACTTGCGTCTGGGTTGCTCTGTGAACTCGGAGTCCTCTGTGGCAGGCGTTCTTCGCTGAGCCCGTGCTGTCGCTTCAGGAAGGAGCGTAAAACGCGCCTGGAGAACGGGAGTCGACGAAATTGGCACCTGGAGCGACCGCCAGCGCATGAAAAAACCTCGTTTCCCGATCAGGAAACGAGGTTTTTATGGGCGTTGAGGGACTCGAACCCCCGACCCTCTCGGTGTAAACGAGATGCTCTAGCCAACTGAGCTAAACGCCCGACGGCTCCACTTCTGGAGCCAATTGAGCTCGGGAGTTTAACGCCCGAGCCACCGATTTGGCAATGGCCTTTTGAGACTCTCTACGAAGTCTGACTGCGAATTTGCCGACTCGATCGAGTCCACGCGATGTCAGTTCGTATCTTGTCATCGCCACTGCTGATCATGATCGGATTCGAAACGACCTAGCCGCCCGTTTTTTTCGGCATTTTCAGACTCTATCACCAGATCGGACCGGATGATCTGACCGGTAGACTTTCCCAAGTCTCGCCGACCGATGCGACCGCACCGACGCTACCGCTTGGCCTCGATTCTGACCGATCTGGCTTCTAGGCCCCGAACTCCCGATTTGGAGCCGCTCTCTTTTTCAGCTCGACCTCAGGCCAGATCGACCATGTCACCAACCCCCACCTCGCAAACTTCCGACGCAGAACCCGGCCAACTCCTCAAGGAATTGGAGCAGCGTCAGGATGAGGTCTTGGAGCAGTTGGACGCGCTCGACGCCAAATTGCAGGATGTCCTTCGCGGCCTGGGCGTTACTCTGGACGACGACATCGACCAAGATTTGGTCTGACCCGGTCGGATTGGCATAAGAGCAAAACGATTCCACAGGCTGTCTGTCAATGTCTTGGTCAGAGACTCCGGCGGCTGTCGAAACACTCATATTCATCGCACCACTCTGTGCACTCTGCTCTTCGTGTTTCACTCCGCTGAACGTGTTTCGCGAGCGAGACTTTTGCGCCGTTCCTGGGCGAGGTTCTCGCCAGTCTGAAATTGCGATGGACTCGCTGGGCGAGTCCAATCGTGGTGTGTCTGTCGAGCCGACGGCGACATCCGCACGATCACTACAACTGGTCTCGCTTGGCCCGTTTGCGTAGGATTCCGTGTCCGCCAAGCCGATTTTGACGACTTTCTTGCACTACACTGCAGCCTTCGTTCTAGAGAGCGAGCGTGGGGGGACTCTTCTGCTTTCCTTGGTGGTGTCCATTGCATTTATACTATTTCCTGATCGTGATCGTCGCGCTCACTTGCGGCTCCCTTCCTCAAGTTGAATCTCCAATTTGGAATGCGGCGGGTGCCTCCGCTGCGATGGTCACCGCATGGATTCTGCTGTGCCACGTCGCTGCACGATTGTGCGCGATCCAGGTTCGCAAAGAGCAGTTGGACCCGCTGGCAGGCGCGGACATTCTGGAAAAGCAGTTGGCCGCTTTCCGCTGGCTGGGTTTGGGGATCTCGGTGCTTTGCTTGGCCGGCTTTGGTCTCGCTCGTACGTTGCACCAGGTGCCGTTCCTTGAGCATTCGATGTTTCTGCAGGCATTGATCCTGTTAGCCCCTGGCGTCGCCATCACCCTCGGGACTTGGTCAGCCGAACATGTTTATGGGGCAATGCTGAACTACACCGATTCGAGCATCGGGAACTATCTCAAAACCGTTTGGCAGCTTTTCCGCGCTGGCGTTGCCTGGTTGGTCGGCCCTGTGCTGTTGTTGCTGGGCATGTGTGACTTGATTGAGTTGCTTCCGATTAGCGAGCAGGCCGCCAACGGAGTCTGTGCCGTGATGATTTTGCTGTTCGTGCCACTGGGACTGCCTTGGTTGATCCGTCATCTGTTCAAAACCACCTCCTTGGATGAGGCGACTGACCAGTGGGTCAACGAGCTGATGACGGCAGTCGGTTTACGTCGCACGCGAGCGGTTCGCTGGGACACTGGCGGACGGAGCTTCAACGCGATGGTCGCTGGTTTCGTCCCACCGCTGCGAACACTCTTGATCTCCGATCGCTTGGTCGACGAACTTCCTCGCGATCAAATAGCGATGGTGGTCTTGCATGAGGCGGCCCATCTTCGTCGCCGCCATGTTCCACTGCGACTGCTGTCAGTGATACCTGCTTGGGGCGTCGGGGCGTTGGTTACACGAATTGCCAGCGACCAAAGTTGGGGAGTCGCTGTTGGTACCGTCGTCGGAATCGTGATGACGATGGTGATCCTCAGGCTGGTCGCCTATCGCACCGAGTATGACGCCGATGTGCAGGCCTGCAAAATGGCGGCTGCGATCAGCAACGATGTCAACGGAGTTCCCGCCACTTACGAATTGGCCGCCGAAACACTGACTGCCGCATTGATGCGAGTCACGTTTGATCACCCAGCGGGTCGCAAGCCAACTTGGCTTCATCCAGGTGTCGCAGATCGCTCGGACTGGATGCGCCGCCAACGAGTTGCGCCAAGCAATAGCAGCACGACCGCAGGCACCATGGCAAACCCCGCGTAGCCGTGCACGTCTAGCAAGTCGTGCATTTGCGGTGTCGAAGGTACGGGCAGCATTGCCATGAAAACGGTGCCGATGGTGACCAGACCCGACAGAATCAGCAGCCAGAATCCCCAACGTTGCATCACGCCCGAGGATACTCGACTGAGGTTTCGCCACAGGTAGACCAACGCGAAGGCTGGGAGTGCGAAAACGAGCGCACCGCTGGCAAACATGTGCAGCAGCAACATCGTGCCTTCCAGGTGACCGCCGGCAAGCACCGGCAAAGCAGTCACCGTCAACAAACCAATGATCACGGTCAGAGCGATCAAGAACAGGCGGTCGATCCAAAGTCTCATGAGCGAATTGACGACTATTTTAAGTCGGTTACAGGTTCGGGGAATTCAAACTGCGAATCAGCGGAGTCGCGATGCTGGGAAAACGAGACAGTACTTGTGCCGCCGCCGTTCGGGCCAACCGATAGCGTAACGCAGTCGTGACGGCGCGACATGTCCGCTTCTGAGTTTTTAACAAGATCGAGAGCTCGTCATTCCAAGCATCGCCAACTCGGTTCAGCGGATCTTGCGATGCGATCAGATTGGCCGCCGCCAACCCGCTTTGCATCCCCCAGGTCATGCCCTCGCCCGTGAAGGGTTCGACGTACCCGGCCGCCTCACCGATCGCCAGCACGCGGCCGACGCCAGCTTGCCGACTGCGCCGCAGGGCTGGTGTGGTCATCTGCCGCGAACGATCCTGGAGCCGAAGCTGAGTGAAGGCGCTGCGGAGTAAAATATCCTCGACACGCTGAACGGGACTTCCACGCTCGGCCGCGTCTGATCCCGAGGTCAACGCCGCCGCGACGTCGATCCGATCGTTTTCTAGACGCACCAAGCCGACGTATCCGTCTTCATCGCAGGCCATGTAGATTACCCCGGTCTTGACGGAATCGTCTGGTGCGGCAGTGAATGAAATTCCGAACGGGCCATTGGGCTGCTCGGTCCACGGCAGCAGCTTTTGCAATCCACCACCACGCAAACCGGCTGCGACAACGACGGCTGCAAACTTCTGAACCCGCTTGTTGTCATGCGGTCCGCTTAGGGCAGCCGTCACCTCGGTGTCTTGCACGGATTCGATCTTCGCCGTGCAGGGCGTTTGGACTTGGGCACCGGCAGCGCTGGCAATTGCCAACAGCTTGGTGTCCAACGTCGCTCGAGAAATAGCGACGCCGGTTGGCAGTGGCAATTCTACCTGGCGACCAGCCAACGAAGCGTGCCAGCGGTTGGTCGGCTGGCCTGCTTCCAACGCCCAGTCGCGCAGGCCCAGTTGGTCGAGAGCAGCGAGCCCTGTTCCGCCGATGCAACAACCGCAGACTTTCTCGCGTGGAAAGTCAGCTTGCTCGGCGAGGACCACGTCGACGCCTAGCTGCCGCAAGCGAATCGCGCAGGCCGATCCTGACACGCCAGCGCCAATCACCAGGATGGGATCGCCGCTCATGCGAACGCCGGCACAGCATCGGAAACGACCTCTTCCTCGAACGTCGCCAAGAAGCGGGATGGAAAAGAACCGGTGACCCGCACGGGCCGGGCGAGCGCTTGTTCGGCAAGTCTTTTGAATTCATCACGCTTGTAGGCCGCACGGACACTCAGCAACGCGTCGTTGTGAACCACGTGCGAACGGCTGAGTAGCCGCGAAGCGAACCGGACAAGTTCCAAGTTGAATCGAGATCTCTCCAGGTCGCAAATCAACATCGCGTGTTGGGTAGACGCCTGCATCGACTGCAATAAGCGAAACGCCTGATGGTCGTCGAGGTGATGCATGAACAACGAGCAGGTTGCTACATCAAAGCCCGTCGGCAGTGGCGATTGCAAACAATCCATTCTGAGTGAACGGGCGGTTAAGCTCGCTTCGCCTAACAGACGCTGTTGTTCGTCGATCGCTGTCTGACTGAAGTCGATCATCGTCAGTTCGATCTGAAAGCCATCTCGTTTTGCTTTTTGAACCCACGAAATCGGTACGTCACCGCTGCCACTGGCAACATCGATGACGCGAAGAGGTCGGTTGCCAATCGCTTTGGCGTACCGTCGCAAGTGCAAATAGGTGGCTCGTGAGACGCCGCTGAACGCATTCAGCCTGGCTAAACCTGCGAGTGCCAATTGGTGCTGATCCCGATCGAGTGCTGGATCGTCCATCAATTCTGGTTGTCGATCACGCTTGAGCATCAGAGCGTGCTCCGTGGATGGGTGTGATAACTTTGCTCAACGCGTTCAAGTTCCCGAAGAGACTTGCGTTTGCAGTTGAGGTGGTCTGGGACTGCGGTGAATCCACCAGAGTCCAGCCATGGAGGCAAAGAAGACAAACACGCTGACCCATTGAGAAATCGACAAGTTGGTTCCGAATTGTCCCGCCTCATCGACACGAACCAATTCCAACACGAAACGCAGAACGGCATAACTGGCGAATCCCAGCATCATCACCGTTCCCTCGCGGAAGTTAAACCACGACAGGCCGCACAGCAGCAAACATAACACAAGTGAGCAAACACTGCTCAGCAGTTGCGCAGCGTACACAGGCCTCGCGCGATCGGGCAACTCGCTTGGTCCCCATCGATGCCGTTGACCTTCGACCGTCACGATGACGCCAGTGCGGGCATCCTCTTGTGGAATATCTCTGGACGCATTTTCCAAGGGAGTCAAGTCATCGGTGAAGTCGTCCAACCGGTCGCCCACTTGGAACTCTGCTTGTGCCGCCAAGGAACCTTCACGCACTGAATCGATGCGACCGGTCGCGGCATCGTAAGTGAAGCCTAGCAAGTCGCCGCTGCGGAGTTGATCGGTATAGACAGGACTGTTGGGCGGAAACTCGATCGCAGCCCAATTCTGTTCGCACTGCCCGCCGTAGCAACATCCGTTCATCAAGCAGCCAACGCGTCCAAAGAAGACACCGATGAACATGCAGGGCACAATCACATCGCCAAACGTCAGCAACGGTAGTTTGTGTCGAATGATGTAATAGCTGACCGCAATGAATCCGCCGATGAAGGATCCGTAAACGACCAATCCGCCTCCGGTAAAGTCCAGCATGTTGCCGATCGTCTGTTGCAGTGAGTCGGTGATGAAGCGATCACGGTACTGCACGACAAAGAACAATCGGGCACCCAGGATGCCACCAAAGAACGCCCACGGCGCCATCGAGTAAATGATTTCGGGGTCGATGCCCCGACGTTTGGCGCGGTACGCGGCCAGTCCGACGGCCGTTCCAACACCGGCCAACAGCATGACTCCGTAGCCACGGATCGCCATCCCGACTGGCTCGCCGTCTAAGTTTGTCAGCTCGATCTTGGGCAAGACGAACACGACCACGATCGCGGCGACAAGCCAGATCAGGCCCTCGCCGCTCAAGACTTCTATCACCGATTGTCGGTTGCGACGTGCCAGCCAAGCACGGATGAGCAACGCCGCGACGATGAACATGAGTAGCCAGCCGAACCCGAGCACGGGAATGCCAGCGATCTCGTGCGGAATGAAAAACAGCGTTCGTTGCATGGTTTGTCTGGTGAACGATGGAGTTGGCCAGTTTCACGCGATCGGTTGCACGTGCGTGCGGAGGCATTGATCTGGACTGGCTTCAAGTAACTTTTCTACGCTTGGCAGGCCTCGAACGTCCAGTCCAGGTCATTCTTGCCGGCTAGATCGCCCGGACAAGTCCTGGCCTAATGACACAGGAAATGCAATCGAAATGAAACTTCTCAAGTCCATCGCCCCGTTTTGCGTGCTGTTCTCGCTGTTAGCGGCCCCCGGGACAAAGGTTGACGCGGCCACTTTTTGCGTCACCTCGAAGATTTTCGAGGGCGCGAGCCTGGACGCTGCTGCCGAACACCTCGTCCTGTTCGATGAAGGGTTGGTGTACGACTTACCCCAAATCGATAGCCGGTTTGTGACCGTTTACGACCCCGCCCAGGGACGCGTGACTCTCCTGGATCGCCAGAATCAAACCCAAGCGACCGTCAGCACCAAGGACTTGCTGCAGGTTTCGGCCCAGGCCCGCGCCGCGGCCAAGACTCCCGATCAACAGTCCAAGCTTGGATTGAACGCGACGGTGCAACCTAGCACGCGGATGATTGGGCATTCGATCAAATTCGCCAACGTGGAATACCACGCGTCGACTCAAACGCCCGCGGAGCCGTCGATGGCGTTGGACTACGGTCGCTTCGCTGACCTGGCCGCGCGATTGAATATTGTTCGCCGACTCGGGCCACCACCTTTCGCCCGCATGACGCTCTACGGTCACATCGCAAAACAAGGTGAAGTCCCGCTCGCAACCACGTTGACGATTCATCGCGGTGGCACCGAAGAGGATTTTCGGTCAACACATGAGATCACGGCTCTATCCAGCAAAGATCGCGGTCGAATCGACGAAGTACGTGGAATGTTGACGCTGTACCAAGAAGTCGCGTTGAAACAGATCCGCTAGAGCCCACCAAAACATTCGTTCTAACCAAAACATTGGCGTCAACGAAAAAAGGCTCGACCGAATTGGTCGAGCCTTCGCGTTGAACGGATTGCGATCGGGGTTAGGCGATCTTGGCGACAAGGTCGAGGACCTTGCAGGAGTAACCCCACTCGTTGTCGTACCACGAGATGACTTTGACGAATGTGTCATCCAATTGGATGCCTGCTTTGGCATCGAACACCGAGGTGCAAACTTCGTCGCGGAAGTCGGTGGCGACGACAGCGTCTTCGGTGTAACCCATGATTCCCTTCATCGGTCCTTCTGAAGCTGCCTTCATGGCTGCACAAATCGTTTCGTAGCTCGCACCCTTCTCGAGTTCGACGGTCAAGTCGACCACTGAGACGTCCGAGGTTGGAACGCGGAATGCCATGCCGGTCAGTTTGCCGTTGAGCTCTGGAATCACTTTGCCAACAGCCTTCGCAGCACCCGTGCTCGATGGGATGATGTTCTCAAGGATTCCACGACCACCACGCCAATCCTTCTTGGAAGGACCGTCGACAGTTTTCTGGGTCGCTGTCGCTGCGTGAACGGTCGTCATCAAACCACGCTTGATGCCGAAGCTGTCGTGCAGGACTTTCGCCAGGGGTGCCAAGCAGTTGGTTGTGCACGACGCGTTGGAGACGAATGTCTCGCCAGCGTAGCTGTCGCTGTTGACGCCCATCACAAACATCTTGGTGTCATCTTTGGAAGGTGCCGACATGACAACCTTCTTGGCGCCAGCGTCGATGTGACCTTGTGCTGATTCAGCGGTCAAAAAGATGCCGGTCGACTCGACGACGATGTCCGCGCCCGCTTTTCCCCACGCCAATTTGGCTGGGTCGGTTTCTTCGGTGACAAGAATCTTCTTGCCGTTGACGATCAAGTGCGAATCATCGCTGTCCACTTCGCCGCCGAAACGTCCGTGCACCGAATCGTACTTCAGCAT
>JBGCGI010000107.1:0-59838 GCA_045110715.1 Rubripirellula sp. | reverse complement strand
TTTCTCTCGGAGACCACATCCAAGAGATACTGACCATGGGTGACCGGACGCGCCGTGAGCGACGGTCGCAAGTCCCAGCGATCAACAATTCCATCGGCAGGACTGCATATCGTCAAAGCTGCCTGCTGTTCCTGTATCAGCTGCAGCTGTTTTGCGATCCCAGCGATCTCGGTCTCAATGACGTTCTCCTCTGCCGAAGAACTGGGAGCACGCTTTGTCTGCGAGGAAGAACGCGTCCGCAGTGCTACCAGGGACTCCAGTCTTGTTCGCGCGGTCGCCAGTGATGCCTGCAAATTCCGCTGCTGCAAATCTAGCTGCGGACTTCGCAGAATCAGTAAAGGAGTCCCCGCTTGAACGCTCTGTCCGTTGTCGACCAAGACTTCATCCACCACACCATCAGTGGACGCGTACAGGTGACTAGTCTGCGAGGCGACCACGCGTCCCTCCGCGGGAATTCGCAACTTGGCTGGTACCAAGAACGCGACCAAACAAAGTAGACAAACCCCGCCAAACGATGCCCAGCAACGTCGACGAGTCAGATCCCCTGCGAGACGACTGGCGATCAGCCCCCAACCAGCATCTTCTCGTGCAATCGCGTTCTGAACGGCTGCTTCAACTGGCTTCCGTATCGTTTCGATCCGTGAATCGATCAACGCATCTTCTTCACTCGTGCCGCGAAATCGTTCGAGCACGATGACTGCGATTGGTGCTTGGGTGATCGCCTCGTGTGCCGGTTGCACAGAGTTCGGAATACCGGCGAGATACAACTCTCGGCAACCGGACTCTTCAAAATAGGCGTGTACTGTTTCATGGTCCTGCCATCTCGTATCGAAGGCGTCCCCCAACAGAAATGTGAACCGATGGTTGTGATCAATGATAGAGCTGGCCATTCGCTCAAGTCGCTGGGCCTGTCGACTGCGACGATCAACTTTCGGCTGCGTCGATGACGTGATCAAACGATATCCCGATCCCCGTTGCTGCAATAGGCTGACACGATCCACGGACATCTCTGATGCGATCGCCGAAACGATTCCCGTGAACGAGTCGCGCAAGCCAACCCCAGCACTTAGACGCGTGATCAACTGATCCCGTTGCCTTTGATCGCCAAGCTCGGATCGCAACTGATTCATGTGGATTCGCAGAAACACGTTGGACGCCATTTCCACGACGACTTCTGACAACTCCTCGAGGGCTTGGCGCAGAGCGAGAGGCACTGGCTGATCAAACCGCAGTTCCAACTCAAGACGCAGATCCTTGAGCATTCGCTGCAGCGCTGTCACTTGATCGTCCGCCTGCCAAAAGCACTGCCTTTGTTCGTCATCTGTTGTTCGATCGGCGGATGATTCGTTCGCCGCTTGCGCGCGGATCGAGAAGCCTGCTTGCGCCAATACGTTGGCTTGTTGTCGATCGACCGAACGCAAGATCACTGCTGCGGCCCCAGCAGTGAGCCGGATCCCGTCGGCAAGATCCTGGAAGAAAGTCTCTGATGGGTTCCGCGCAGCTCGCTCCACGCGTTCCACCAACGCTTCGGCATCTTTCCAGATGTCATCGGGCAAAGGTCGCGGTTCAGTCATGAATGCAGGTTGAAATGATGTTGACGACCTCAGAAAACGCAGACCTCCCATTTTAACCGAATACTGCAAAATCAACGCTCCAACCTGCGTGTTTCACGAGTTCTTTCCCGGCTTGAACAGATCTTGGCGGATTCATTGGACCGAGCCCCTCCATTTGCACGACCTAGGTAAACAGTGCGGATTGTTCCGATTTTGGGGACAGCTCTGCGCCCAAATCCCCACCTGCGTGATTGCCTTGTTCAGAATCCTGACATCTCCCCACAGATCATCCACTGACACGAAAGCTGCCAGCAGCCTTCGCTTGGTGCTGTGCGTGATGTTGGTGACTCTGAATTTTGGCTGCCGCAGCTATCGCAACGTTCCTGAGACGATTGGAAACAGCACCATTTCCATCGACTCGTTGATGAACGAGGTGGATGCAGGCGCTCCGGCGACAGAGTTGCCCGAGATCCCAGTCGCACCGATGACGATTCGAACTCCGGAAGACTTCGAACATGCGACCTACCGTGACATGTCATTGCAAGAGTCGATTCAGATCGCACTCTCCAATGCAGACGTCTTGCGTGACTTGGGCGCGACGGTCCTGAGAAGTCCCCAGCAACTGGCAAGCGGACAAACACTCGGTCTTTCGCAAACCGACCCCCAGACCAGCATGGAAGCAGCACTGTCTGCCTTTGACGCTCAATTCTCCGCTTTCGGCAAGTGGCAGAATAATGATCGCCGCTTCAACAACCGATTCTTCGGCGGCGGTGCAACGGCATTCAAACAAGACACACACGACTACGTGTTTCAGATGTCGAAACGTACAGCCACAGGTGCTCAGTTTGCTGTTCGTAGCGTGACCGACTACGACGCCAACAATGCGACGGGCAATCTGACGCCAAGTGCTTGGCAAACCCAACTGCATGCTGAAATGCGGCAGCCACTGATGCAGGGTGGCGGCTTGACATTCAACCGAATCGCGGGAGTCGGCTCGCAACCTGGCGTGTACAACGGGGTCTTGATCGCCAAAGTCAACAACGACATCACCGGCGCAAAGTTTCGCGGGCAAATGCGAGACTATGTCAGCAATGTGATCAACGCTTATTGGGACTTGTACTTTGCTTACCGGGACCTCGATGCAAAGCGAGATGCGATGGAGCGAAGTCGTAGGACGTGGCAGAGCTATCAGGCTCAGAAAACGAGCAATCGCCGAGCGGGTGCCTCCGAAGCCTTGGCTCGTGAACAGTTCTATCGTTTTCAATCCGAGCTTCAGGATGCGATCGCGGGAAAACTGGTGCAACGAACACAAGGCAACAACTCGACGTCGGGTGGAACATTCGCCGGTTTGAACGGTGTTCAGGCTGCAGAGCGACGCCTTCGACTTCTGATCGGACTTCCCATCAGCGATGGTAGTTTGCTTCGCCCATTGGATGAGCCCAATGAGGCTCCGATCATTTTCGACTGGAACTCCGTGTCGATGGAGGCGATCCAACTGCGAAGTGAACTACAACAACAACGCTTACTGCTGAAGCGGCGTGAAATGGAACTCTTGGCAGCGAAGAACTATTTGATGCCGTCGCTGGATCTGGTCACGATCTACCGACTGCGAGGCCTGGACAAACAACTCGCAGGTGACGACAGCGCGTTCAACGAATTGGCAACACTGGACTATCAAGAGTACGAAGCCAGCCTGGAACTGAAACTCCCGGTCGGTTTTCGTCAGGCCCATGCTGCGGTCCGGCACGCGAGGTTCCAACTGGCCCGCGAACACTCGATCCTCAAAGAACAAGAACGACAGGTCTTGCATGACTTGATGGCGGTGGTTGCTGACTGCGACCGCGCATTTGCGCAAATGCAGACCAACATGAATCGCTATCTCGCTGCCAGCGACGCTTTGGAAATATTGGAAGCCAATCGGAAAGCTGGTATGCCTGTCAACCTAGAACAACTCTTGGACACCCAGCGACGAGCCAGTGAGGCGCAGAGCAAGTACTTCTTGTCATCGGCTGAGTACACCATTGCCACTAAGAACGTGCAATTCGAGAAGGGCACGCTCCTCGAAACAACTGACATGATGATCGTGAATCAGCCAGAAGAGCTGGTCCTCACGGAAATGGTGGTCGAACGAGAGCAGCCCCAGTGACAGGAATTCGGCTGATCGGCGAGCTGCAAGCTTCTCCGAACTTGTCTTCTTGGTAATGTATGGTGATTCGCAATCCTTGCGAGATCGTTCATTCATTGCCGAGCGTCGAACCCATGCCCGCCGAAACACTCATCCAACGCTTTCATGACCTTGCCGGAATCGATGGCGACACGGCGATGGACGCTGATTCGCTGATCGGATTTTTCCAGGTCTTTCGCCCAGATGGGCGTGCTGTCCAAGGGCTGTTTGAAGACATCGAAGTTGGTGATCAGCTTGAGGACCGGCTGGAGCAACTCTATGTAGCGGCCGGCGATGACCGGCGTCCAACGGGCGGCCGTGATGCATATTTCGTGGTTCGCAATCCTGCTCCCCTGGATCCAAATTTGGCGACGCAACATGCAACGACTTGGTTGCAAGGCCTCCGAGAGCTTGCCGTTTCACTGGGTGATGTTGAAACCGCAAACGCTTTGGAACCCACTCCGTCGGTTCGCGTACTCGAAGGACTCCCGCCCAAGCATCCCAAAGACGAAGCAGAGAAATCCAACCTCCTGCGTGTCGTTCAGCAGGACGTTCCTTTACTCGTGGAACGAATTGACTCTGGTCCTTTTACCGAAGTCCTGCGTCCAGCGTTCTACTTCGTCGCCTGCGATGCCATGCTTCGTGACTATTTGATGTGGCCATTTTACGCGAGAGCGGCCGGCATTGCTGATCCGTTTTCAAGCTACTTCGAGCTTTGGCGACACGGCGTCAAGTACCGAATTTTCGGTGAAAGTCAGGTCGACGTGTACCTGCCGCGGCAGACGGATTGATTCAGACTCAGCAAAGTCATGGCAAGTTGGTCTCCCGGTTGCTCCGTTCCGGTTAGAATCTGCCCCTGAGAACCGGTTCAGATTCGCCCCCAAAGCCCGAGAACAAGATGCTGCGTTTCTATTATTGCTTTTTGATTGCCGCTGCCTGCCTGACCACGCATTCGATCGTCGTTGCTCAGGATGACTCGCGTCCCAACATCGTTTTCATTTTTGCAGACGATCAGTGTTTCGAGACGATTCACTCTTTGGGAAACAGCGAGATCGAAACACCGAACTTGGATCGGCTGGCCAAGCGAGGAACGACTTTCACGCACGCATTCAACATGGGATCGTGGAGCGGCGCAGTTTGCGTGGCCAGTCGGACGATGCTGAACTCTGGTCGTTTCATCTGGGACGCCAACGCGATTCACAACACTTCCGAGCAAGAGCGAGAGGCGGGACGTTGGTGGAGTGAACACTTCAAGGAAGCCGGTTATCGAACCTACATGACCGGAAAATGGCACTGCAAAGCGAGTGCAGAAAAGTCGTTCGATGTAGCCAGAGACATCCGGCCTGGGATGCCGAGTCAAACGCCGACGGGCTACGACCGGCCGCTGCCGAATCAGCCTGATCCATGGTCTCCCTCGGATCCCAAGTTCGGTGGCTTTTGGCAAGGAGGAACCCACTGGAGTGAAGTGGTCGCCAATCATTCCCAGGACTACCTCCAAGAAGCCAGCAAGCGTGAGGAGCCATTTTTCATGTACCTCGCCTTCAACGCTCCGCACGATCCGCGTCAGTCGCCTGCCGAGTACGTCAACAAGTATCCGCTGGACTCGATCAGCCTGCCAAAGAACTTTCAACCCATGCACCCCAACGCAGAAGAGATGGGGTGCGGCAAGAAACTGCGTGACGAAAAACTCGCACCTTTTCCACGCACGCCGGAAGCCGTCACGGTGCATCGGCAAGAGTACTACGCAATCATCACGCACATGGACGTGATGATCGGACGGATCCTCGATTCACTGGAAGCATCCGGAAAGTCAAAGAACACATGGATCTTCTTCACAGCCGATCATGGCTTGGCGGTCGGTCAGCATGGTCTGCTCGGCAAACAGAACCTTTACGATCACAGCGTGCGTGTGCCTTTCATCGTGGTTGGCCCCGGAGTCAAAGCGGATGCCAAGATCCATGAACCGATCTACCTTCAGGACGTGATGCCGACCTCTCTTGAGTTGTGCGGAATCGATCGCCCCGAGCATGTGGACTTCCAGAGTTTGGTTCCGCTGCTCAATGGCGGCAAAAGCAAGTACGATGCGATCTACGGTGGCTACCTAGCGAAGCAACGCAGCATCCGGACCGACCAGTACAAACTGATTGCCTATCCGAATGCAAACTCCGTTCACCTGTACGATCTGAAGCAGGATCCACTCGAGATGAATGACCTTGCCGGTGATCCGTCGATGGACAGCGTCAAAAAGGAGCTGTTTGGACGTCTGGTGAAGCTTCAGGGAGAGCTGCACGACAAACTTGACATCAGTGCCCTGAGCCCGTGACGGGGGGCAGAGTAGGTAATGTTTGGCAACGTTTCACACGCTGTATTTCGGCATCTGGACTGCGAGCGGCGACCTAGCCGTCACTTGTTCAGATCGATAAGGTGGGAACTACGCGGATCCCCGTTTCATCCTCCATAGCAGCTTCCATGCAATCGTTTGATATTCAAAGTCGAACTCGGTTCGTTTTCGGTGAGGGAACGATCAGCCAGCTTGGCCAACTCGCGGCAGATTTCCGCCCTCGCTGCGTGATGGTCGTTAGCGATCGAGGCATCATGGAAGCGGGGCATGACGCGGCGGCCTTACAGTCGCTGCATGATGCGGGCTTGGAAGTGGCATCGTTCCACGACTTTGGCGAGAACCCCACTTCGGCGATGGTGGACGCTGGAGTCCGGCGAGCTGCAGAGGTCAAGCCAGACCTACTGGTCGGTCTTGGAGGAGGCAGCAGCATGGACTGCTGCAAAGGTATCAACTTCGTCTATTCCTGCGGCGGATCCATTCACGACTATCACGGTGTTGGAAAAGCCACTTCCGAAATGCTGCCGATGATTGCGATTCCAACAACGGCCGGAACCGGAAGCGAAGCGCAATCGTTTGCCTTGATCAGTGATGCGGAAACACACACGAAGATGGCTTGCGGTGATCCTCGTGCGGCCTGCCGCGTTGCGATCTTGGATCCGATACTCACGCGCACTCAGCCCGCCAGTGTCACGGCGTTGACAGGCATCGATGCGATCTCTCATGCGATTGAGACGTACGCGACGAAACGGCGCAATCCGATATCGATCACTTACAGTCGTCGTTCTTTTGGGATGTTGGCACAGGGATTTTCTCGCGTGATGAAAGACCCGGACGATCTGGAAGCACGTAGCTTGATGCAGCTGGGTGCTTGCCTGGCTGGGATGGCAATTGAGACATCCATGCTGGGCGCTGCCCACGCGACGGCGAACCCTCTGACAGCTCACCACGACATCACCCATGGTCAAGCGGTCGGCCTGATGTTGCCGGCTGTTGTACGCATGAACGGATCACAACACGCGGAATGGTACGCCGAATTGTTGCGTGAGGTTGACCCAACAGTGCAAGCCGCGGATGCACCTGAACGCTTGGCGGTCATGATCACGGAGTGGCTTCGCGAGGCTGGTTTAGCGACCTCGCTGGACGAACTGTCCATTCCAGCATCGGGAATCGACACATTCGTGGAAGACGCGTTGAAGCAGTGGACGGGCACCTTCAATCCGGTTCCTCTGAATGAAGACCGAGCTCGCAATCTGTATCGCAGCGTCGGCTAGCGCGATTCAGACGGATTCGCCGAGAAAGCATCAGAATCAGTTTGCGGCCAATCCGTCGGTGGTTCACAATGGAACCAAACATCGTCTTCTCAGTTCAACACTTCTTCATTGACCACGCGATGTCGGCTGAAAGAAAACAAGTGATGGAGAGCGACTCACCCCACGCCAACGGCTCCGATATAAACCCAATGGAAGGGGGAGTTTGGCGTCCCGTCCGGCCCGATGAACTCCTTCGCAAGAGCGTCCCTGAATCTCAGGATTTAGATGATGCAGAGCCCGAAGTGGAAGCGTCCCACAAGCCTCCGAAGCTTCGCTTGGAACGCCGACAGGAGTTGGAGCACCATTTGAAGCAGAGCCCAACGGACTTAGAGGCTTTCATGGAGCTTGGTCGAATCTACCGGGCGGACAATCGGCCAATCGATGCCAAACGCGTGTTCCAGCAGGCGATCCAGATTTTCCCGGAAGAGCAAGAGTTGCTGTGGGAGTACGAGGAAGCGATTCTCTCAAGATCACTTCAACAACTGCGTGAAGTGACCGATTTGGTTCAGCGTCTTGATACCGTTGAAAGCGAACGCGAACTGAAGCGATGCCAGGACGACTGGGCATGTCGTCGAATGGAGATCTGCCGAGCTCGACTGACACGTGACCCTTCGTTGGTTCATCTGCGCGTCGCTTTGGGTGAAGCGTTGTACGACGCCGGCATGTATGAAGCTGCGATTGACCAGCTCGAGCCAATTCTTGAGAACGAGGAACTCTCTTCCGCGGCGTACTTGATCAGCGGGCGTTGCTTGCTGGCGATGAGCAAAGATGTCGAAGCGATGGCTGCTCTAAGGGCAGCCTCACTCCGTCGATCCGTGGTGGCCCCTGTCAAAACACGCGTCCTTGCCTTGCGTTTGCTGTGCGAAACCGCTGAGCGTATGGGGCTGGCGTTGACTCTGACGAACTATCGCGAACACTTACACCTGGCCGAACAAGAATTGGCCAAGCAGGTTCCAATGACGACGTGATGAGACAGCTGCGTTGGCGTGTTAAGATACGACTCGCATCCAGCCTTGGAACCTACGCCTCACCTTCTCTTTTCGATCGCGGAGTCCATCATGAATCAAGCTGTCGTTGACCCAGAACAACTTCGTCAGTTCGCGGCTCATCTCCATCGGTTTGCAGAGGAGCTGAAACAGCAATCGACTGGGCTCTCTACGCAGATGAATCAGTTGGAACAGACTTGGCGAGATGAGCAGCAGCGCAAGTTTGCAGAAGAGTTCAATGGCCAGCTTCGGCAGTTGACTCGGCTGATCAAGAGCACTGAAGAACACGTGCCATACTTGATGCGGAAGGCCGAACAGATCGACGCCTACTTGGGACGCTAGGTCGATGGCGTCCAGCAACGTTCGGAATATTGATTCCTTGGAAGCGTTTCACGCCGGGATCGTCGGGCTATCCGATGACTGGAATCGAACGCTGCAGGAAGTCCGTATGGTGATTCACCGAGCGGAAACCTACTTCACTTCGGAACGTCCTTCCTATTGGCGACATCAAAAACAACTGGCTGATCGTGAACTGACCGAATCAAAGGACAACTTGGCGGAGAAGCGGGCCGCGATTCGGCCGGCGGATCGCCCTGCAGCTACCGAAGCGGCCAAACGAGTTCGGCTCGCAGAGCAACGGGTCCGGGAATGCGACGCAAAAATTCGATTGGCGCGATCCTGGTCCCTGGAGATTTCCACGCAATGCAACGATTTACTGGGCCCCCTGGCTGACGTGATCGAACATTGCGAGGTCATTCTGCCGACCGCCGCGACCGAACTGCGTAGCCTGATCGAGCAGCTCAGAGCCTACGCAGAGCAGGGAAAACGCCCAAACGGTTAGCGTTTGGCCTGCCTTCCCCACTTGAAAGCGAACGTGATTCGCTTTCCACTCTCTGATTGCAATCCTGGCAATCATCCGCTGCGAACTGTGAATTTCTCGATCCTTACGATGAACATGAATACAACTGATATTTTCCAGCGTCTGTCCGATTCAAGATCTACACCAGACGTGATGCTGGATCAAATGGTGGACCACTTTCGCGAGAGCCGGCAGCCCATGGAGCTGTTTGAGGCATTGAAGATGCGGGTCCGCAACCATCTCGGTCTGCCATTGGTTGCTCCCGAGAACGAGCCTGCTCGTCCAGAAGATGTTGAGCGACAGCTAGAAGTTGGACTGCTCGATGCCTGCCGAGAAGCGGGCACCATGCTGATTGAGGACGGTCGAATTGGTGAGGGATGGATGTACCTGCGTCCAACGGGAGACCTGGAAGCTGCCAAGGAACTGCTTGCTCAAACAGCGATCACCGAAGACAACTACGACGAAATGATTCAGGTTCTGCTGAACGAGGGCGTCGATGTGGGCCGTGGCTTTCAAGCGGTGCTGGACCAGCAGGGCACATGCAACAGCATCACACTTTACGAACAGACACTTGTCAGTCGCAGCAAAGAAGACCGAAAAGCTGCGGGCAGTCGACTACTGGACCACCTTTATGATGAACTGGTCACGCTGGTTCGTGGCGACATCTCACGGCGGGAAGCTCCTGCGGGTGATGATGAGTCGCTGGCGGACATGATCGAAAAACGGCGTTGGATCTTGGACGAAGGTGGATATCACTTGGATACCACTCACCTGTCCGCAACGGTGCGGATCGCCAGTGTACTAACCGATCCCGTTCATTTGAAAAAAGCTTGGGAGCTAACTCAGTACGGTCGACGCCTGAACCATCAGTTCCAATATCCGGGAGAGGAACCTTTCGTCGACTTCTATCCGGCCTACGCGGCTTTCTACTCGGTCCTGTTGGACGAAAACGTCGATGCGGGCCTGAAAGTCTTTGAGCGCAAGGCGCGTTCGGTTGATCCGACGCAGACCGGAACCGGAGCCATCGAAACCTATGTGGACTTGCTGGACCGAACAGGCCGACATGATGAGGCCATCAAGGCAACGATCGAATTGGTTCCCAGCGAGTTGCCTCCGCAGCGAATCGTTCCACTGCTCCTAGACATTGCTCGAAACGCAAAGGCTGCCGGGCAGGAGAATAGCTTTGACGCGATCCTGGAGTACTGTCGCAGTCACGGCGACGTGATCGGGTACGCCGCGGTGCTTCATGCAGCCGGCAAATGAGGCTACAGGTACATTCCGACGAAGCCATCGGCGGAATCGCTTTGTTCCTGTACCGCTTTGATTCGCTGTTGGGTTTTCTCTAGGTCACCGGCCAAGATGTATCGATCGAACTCCACTAGCACGGCGTGCTGCACACTTTCCTCAAAAAAGTGGACGACAGGTTCCGACAGCCAAGGACAGGTTTCCCGATCCATTTTGACGGTCAGATCGAGCGCTTTGGTGGCTTGGTCGGACTGGCCAGTCAGAACCGTCCCCTCGAATGCAAACGCGACTCGTCCGCGAGCGGGGTCGTTCGTGACATGAAAGGCACAGACGCCACGATGCAGGTAGTACGCGTTGTGAGAGCCGTGCTTGGCCATGGCTGCTTTGACACGCAGAACAAACTGTTCGTATGCGGGTGAGGCATCGACGGGCACATCGAGCCGAGTGATGCTTCGAAGTGGGAGACACTCGAATTCAACTTCGACCCATTGTCCGTGAGGCGTGGCAGCCTCTTGGGAGCCGGGCGTGTCCGATTGACCAGTCATATCCATCCTTTGCTGGGCAACTTGGAAGGGTTGTGAACATGGGAAAATCCCCATCAACCCGCAGTTTAACGGATTCGCGAAACTGGTGTGGACGCTGATCCCGTCCGCTGATCGATGGATTTGTGGTACAGCTCGATCTTTCGTCCCAGCTCGATGTTCTCGTTGTGCAGCCGGACCATTTCCTTCTTCATCTTTTCGACAGTCGCCCGGATTTCCGCCTCGTATTCCTGAATGGCGGCTTTCTCCAAACGAAACTGAGCACGATCTGCCTCAAGCTTGCCTTGAATCTCTCGATTCTTCACCAGCATCTCACCGGTCAGCACAAACGATTCGGTAAGGACTTTGTTCTCCTTGTCGAGCTCCTTTGTCAGAACCTCAAGCTCCGTCAAACGCAGTCGAATTCGGCGAAGTACAAATCGATAGTCGTTCAAGGGTCGCAAGAAATAGCGGTCAATCAGTTTCGCAACGCCTTCGTTGATCAGTTCGTTGGCGGCTTCCTCTTTGACCAGGACTTGGTCGCCTTTGCGAAACTTGACATCCTCACCACGCTGCAAGCGTCCATCAACTGATCGTCCGTTGCCATCGAAGAAGCCACCATCAAGAGCTCCACGCTGCTCTGGGCTATCGACATCCAAGGAGTACAGTTTCTCAAATTCGATCTTCACCCAGCGGCTCAAGGGTGGGTCTTCGGCAGTGGCTCGACTACCGTCACGCAGGTAGGACTGCAGAGTCTCGGGAGTCACTTTGTTGCCCAACAAACGTTTGACCAACTCATCGTCTACGCGACCGAAAAAATTGTCCTCTCCTCCTTGGCTGCCTTCTGCGAAGAACATCTGATGTCCGTCCAAAGGCAACAGTTCGTAGAGCGACCAGCTGGTCGCTTGACGGCCTGTGATTTTTTGCAACTGCCCCGGCTCTAGCGGACCTGTTGGAGTGATCGTCACCTGAGTAGGAGTGCTAGCAGTGACGCGGAACTCGCCAAGGTAGAAAACGGGAATCAATTGTTGCTGTGCGTCTTGGGCCTCAGCAAATCCATAAACCACCAAGCCGTCATCAATCAATGCCGCTGGAGCTTCTGCTTCCGCATCTGCAGCTGGCGGATCTACACCTGCGATTCCGGGGTCGGTAACTCTTGCCAAAGTGATGTTGTTGTTGGCAACGTTTGTCATGCGAAGGCTGCGCCATCGACGCCCGGCTTCGACGCCAATCTTGGCCAGCTTTTGCGAGAGGCTGACGACACCTTCGCCTGACTCTGGATTATTCGGATCGCCATACTTCAGAACGTCACGTTCAACTCGCACTTCGGCGAGTTTGATTTCCAACTGCTCGTTCAGCTGATGCCAAGCAGCGCGACTCTTCAGGACGCCGGCCGTCGGAAAAATGAAGGCGACCGTAAGTAGCATCGTGAAACAAACGGCGACGATGTTAAACCAACGCCAATCTTGTGCAGCCTTCCAGACAACGACGAAGAAGCCGATGACGAGCAGGACCAACAGACCGAGGATTACAAAATTCATGGTCGCTTGACGATCACCAAATGTGGCGAGGATGGATAGAACGATCCCTCCCGAATTGACCGACTGTGCCGAAAGTTGAATGCACAGAGAGAAAGAGGAGGGGCAAATTTGCCTGAATGAATACTAAGTTGGGGTATTTGCACCGTCAAGGATTTCTCGGTTTTACCGCTCAAAAGAGCGCTTTTCGAACCGAGCCCCCCGGACCTGCCGCCAACCTGAAAGTCGATCTTACCGCCCGCAAGGTCCCCACAACCCTCACCAGCAACATCCCATCTGCTACGACCCGCAGGATTGCGATCGATTCGACCTGATTTGGGGCCCTGAGTCCGCCGAAGTCGATAGCGAAGGAACCGGCGGCGCCTGCTGTCGGGATTCTGCGTTCAGTAATGGATCCTACGTTCACGCAGTCGTTGCTCATGATGTCAAATCGCTCCATTAATCTTGTTGCTCACGTCTTTTTGCTGGCAGTTGTCGCATCGATTGCGACTGGTTGCCACCGGCAGTACTACCGCAAACAGGCTGATTGCGAGGCGCATTCGCTGATCGCCGAGAAGGCCCGGGACATCGCTCGGCCCCCAAACGTGGCGATTCAGGTCGATGTGGACCGACGTAGCCGAATGTTCAATCCGTTCGACCTGGACTTCCAGCCGATGCCGTTGGACGATCCAGCCTCCTATCGCTACATGCAATGCGTGGATGGTCGTCGCGGATACCCACTCTGGCAGGCTGCCGGGTTAACCAATGGGGCCGAAAGCTCCGATTGGTGGCAATTCTTGCCGCTCGACGAAAACGGTGTGCTCGTTTTGAATGCGGAGAACGCCGTCCGCATCGCTCTTCTCCACTCGCCTGAGTACCAGCGGCAGGTCGAGCAGTTGTACTTGGCAGCTTTGGAGGTCAGCGGAGAGCGATTCGTATTTGACACACAGTTCTTCGGGGGAGCATCCTCATTCCTGACTGCTGACGGACGTCGACGCGGCGCCACTGGACAAAGCAGCACTACTTTCGAGATTGGCCCCAACAGCAATGGCCGGCGCGATCTGTCGCTAGAACGAAGGTTCGCGACTGGCGGGCAACTGATCTCTGGCGTTGCCAACAGCATCGTCTGGGAGTTGAGTGGCCCCAACACGCAAAGCGCATCGACGGTGCTGGACTTCTCGCTGATCCAACCGCTGCTGCGAAACGCTGGACGCGACAGAGTCATGGAAGAACTGACGCAATCCGAGCGATCGCTGCTGGCGAGCATTCGTTCGTTTGAACGCTACCGCCGAAGCTTCTTCTTGAACGTAACGATTGGTCGTGGTCTTGAAAGCCAAGTCGCCAACGCTGCGACGAACTTGAACGTCAATGGCAACGGGTTTGGAACTGGCGGTGGCGGCGCAGGTGGCTTCTTGGGTCTGCTTCAGAACCAGCTACAGATCCGCAACTCTCAAGAGAACGTTGCTCGACTGCGAGAGAGTCTGTTGATCTTGGAAGACAATCGCATCGAGTTGATGACGACGATTCCAAATGATCCAACGGACATCGTTCGCCAAACGCTGCAGGTGGCACAAAATAAGTCGAGCCTTTTACGAGCACAAAGTAGCTTGGTGGAACAGCAGAATCGCTACGAGCGATCGGTGGACGCGTTCCTACGGACCCTTGGGTTGCCCCCGTACATCTGTGTTCGCCTAGACGATCCGATCTTGGACGGCTTCGAGCTGATCGACCGCACACTTCAGAATCGGCGTGAAGAGTTGAGTGACCTGCGTACGAACGTTGGAGAAATCAACGTTGCCATTTTGGAGAGCGGCGAGTTCAAAGTCGACACCGACACTGGCTTGCCAGTTTCTCAAATCGAATGGACACCTGAACTAGCCGACACACTCGAAAAACTTCGTGTGAAATTAGAACCGCTTGCTGAGTTCACCAAGGCGTTGATCGACAAAGACCTGCCGGTCATCGACCAAGACGTCAAGAATTTGGCTGAAGCGATTCCCAAGCGCCAAGCGCAAGCCGAAACGCTTCGCAAGATGTACGAAGAAGAGAAGGACAGCGTCTGTGGACTGCTGAATATCTCGGAGATCGATGATTCCGTGTTCGACCTGTCAGCGATCAGTGATCTCAGTGACGAGCTAGCCAAGAACCAGGCTGCCCTGAAAGAGCGGCTGGACGGGTACTTGGAGCGGATCGCGAAGTTGCAGTCGTCATTTGAGACGCTGCTATCGGGAGGCGCTGCGACGGCCGACCCTCGGAAACTCGCAGAGCGTCTTCGAGACGAAATCGTATTGGCTTCTCAGGACCTGGTTGCCGAACTCGGTGACGACGTGCTGGCGTTGCAGTTGATCCAGGCCCGCGCTCGAACCGAAAGCCTCGTCCTACCGCGAATCGAAATCACGCCAGAATCCGCATTCCAAATTGCCCGCAAGAACCGACGCGATTGGGCAAACGCTCGAGCCGCCTTGGTGGACTCTTGGCGTGACATCGAAGTCGCAGCGGATGACTTGGAAAGCAGCTTGGACGTCGTGTTTAGCGGCGACGTGCAGAATGTCGGCAACAACCCTCTCAGTCTTCGCAACAGCACCGGTCGGCTACGTGCAGGATTGCAGTGGGACGCTCCGATCACGCGATTGCTTGAACGCAATGCCTATCGAACCAGCCAAATTCGGTATGAGCAACGTAAGCGTGACTACTACGGGTTCGAGGACGGCATTTGGCAGCTGTTGCGATCAGAGATTCGTCAGCTTCAGGCGAACCGCCTGACCTTTGAGTTTGGTCGGCAGGCAGTTCGGATTGCGGCTGTCCAGATCGAGTTGAATGCCGACATTCGTTTGCAGAACGAAGCCCGTGGAAGGCCGACCGGTGCAACGGCTGCTCGTGACGCGATCAGTGCTTTGTCCGATCTTCTGGATGCACAAAACGGCCTGCTGAACATTTTCGTGAACTACGAAATCGTTCGTCGCGGCCTCGACTTCGACATGGGAACGATGGAGCTGACTCCAGACGGTTTGTGGCTTGATCGCAAAGAGCTATCGCCAGCAGCCCTGTTGTCGCTTCCCGGTACAACTTCCGACGGCATGATTGACTGCCGCTGTAACGACTGTGGTGTCCCCTATCATCCGCTGCCTGCCGAACCAGACTTTGGGAACGGGATGTTGCAAGTCGGGCACAGCCAAGCTCATTGGGACGTGATGTCCGACGGGGCTTCGCTTCCACCAGGAGCAGTCGAGTACAGCGAAGCGCCGCTTCAGCAACTTCCGGCGCCCGCAAACCAAAACACACCTGCAGAAACACTGGTTCCCGTTCAAATCGAGCCGCTCTCGGCAGACCACCGCTTTCTGGAGTCACAGTGACCGTTACAAACACGTTACCCAACGACGCATGATTCTTGCGTATTCTCCGATTGTGCTTGGTCGATTCACCAGTAGCTCATATCGGGAGTAGGAAGATGTTGAACGGTAGTGGTTGGAAGTGGTTTCTGATGCATTTTGGCGCGAAGAACGCGGCTGCGATCATGCTGATGATCGCAGCAGGTTCGGTCACGTGGGCATGCTACGGATTGGATGGTCGAAAAACGGCGGTGGTGGTCCAGCAGTTGGGCGACATGGCGCGGTGGTCCCAGGGCATTCCGAATTCGTCGAACACGCTCATGACGCTGCGTGAACGGCGACACGAAGGACTCCAAGCAACTCTCAAGTATCGAGACCAAAGGGTTGCCGAACTTGGTGGTGTTCAGTTTGCTGAGGTTGAAAACCTAGATCGGGCCATCGACGTGATTGCGGGCCAGAAATTTGCCTCCGCGTCTCGATTGTTCTGGCACACATCAATTGATGATGCGACTGCCGAATCCCAAGCAACGAATCGGCCGATTATCAGCCTACGTCTACTGGGACGACTGGACGAGAACTTGAGCTGTGCGAACAGTCGCTTCTTTCGCACGGTGCTGTACCCGGACCCCAAGATCGCAGCGAAGTTACGAAACCGGTTCGTCTTGCATTGGCAAAGCGTACGTGAAGTCCCCGTGGTCACGATTGACCTTGGAAATGGAAAAAAAGTCCAACAGCCTCTCACTGGAAACAGCGTCCATTTGGTGCTGAACGAAGCAGGCAAACCCATCGACGCCCTTCCTGGCCTTGTTTCCCCACACGCTTTCGAGGCTTGGCTGGATGCAACGAGTCGCCTTTGGGACAAGCTCGAGCATGACTCACCTCAACAGGCATGGGCAAAAGTAGCGCAGTATCATGCTGAACGTGCGACGCAGAGACGACTAAAAAGTGAAATGGCGATCGGTCCTGATCAGCAAGTCTCTGAGCTGAACCCACTTGATTCTCGCTGGCTCGATCTCGCCAAAGGTCATCAAGTCCAACTCGCCCGTGCAAGCTTCGCGCTGCTCGAAGCACAACGCCCCGCAGCGGAAGCGGCGATGGCGATCTCGTTCTCAAAATCAATTGCTGAAGCTCCTGTCCTTCGTGTGGTCCAGCAGATCGAGCCTTCCATCGCGAAAGACACTGTCTTCAACGTGTATGGGATGCAAACCAAGATCGATGACTGGTTCTCCCGTTCCAGTGAGGCCATCGACGATGCCGCATTGACCACTCGCATTTATGCAGAGGTATTCTTGATGCCGCTGAGTGATCCCTGGCTGGGATTGTCTCCGGACACTCACTACACGGCATTGGACAACGGCGGACGCGTGGATTCGAACATTCCAACGACAACCATCGCAGCCGCGAAATTTCAGGCAACTTCTGCCACGCGACCTGACTTAGAATGGGTCAAAGGCAAATCCAAGTGAGGGTCAGTTGACCAAAGCGTGCATTCTAACGATCGAAGACGATCCCGCGATTCGACGGGGGATCGTCGATTCATTGCGGGCAACCGGCTATGCCGTTTGGCAAGCCGACCGTGTGGAAGAGGGCGTTCGAATGGCCTTGGAAAAGCCCTGCGATCTGGTGTTGCTGGATCTGGTCTTGCCAGGCGGTAGCGGACTGGACGTGCTGAGCGCGGTTCGCCGTGAGAAACCAACCCTGCCTGTGATTGTCCTGACAGCACGCGGTGAGGAGCACGACCGCGTGAAAGGACTACGTCTGGGCGCTGATGACTACGTCGTCAAACCATTCAGCGTGGACGAGCTTCTGGCTCGTGTCGAGGCGGTCCTGCGTCGTTCGCCAGCTCGCGCGAAGGAAATGGTGTCGCTTGATTTTTCAGCCGGTCACATTGACTGGCAAACACGCGAACTCTACGGAGCCGATGGCTCACGCGAAGTGCTCTCCGAGCGTGAAGCGAAACTGCTCGAGTACCTTTCGCGACACCCCGATCGCACCATCGAGCGAGACGAGTTGCTGCGTGGTGTGTGGCAAATTGATGCCAAAGGCGTGACGACAAGAACGGTCGACATGCATGTAGCACGACTGCGCGAGAAGTTACGTCTCGTTCACCAAAGTGAAGTGATCAAGACGATTCGGGGGCGCGGCTACATGATCGACGCAAGCGTTGTGGTTGACGCATGAGAGTCAGCCGGTCACTGGGTCGAATCCTTGCCAAGCCCGCTAGCTTGTGGGTACTGTTCGCTGCTGTCTTGTTCTTGGCCGCTGGCGGCTTGATACTCCTATCCAGGCACGCATTGCGGCTCAGTGCTCAGCAGTCCGAAAGCCAAGCACGTGAGGAACTGCTGCAGAACTTGCGAGTTTCTCTTTGGCGTCTTGACTCGCGTTTGGGACCATTCATCGCAACGCTTCACGACCCTTCCTTGGGAAACCGATTCTACAACGATCGCCAGGACCAGTTCGTCATTCAGCGATTCAACATCGAAACGGACCGAAGGTTCAAAGGCCAACCGTTTCGATTCGTTGCGACCTCCAGCCCTGAACTCAACATGATGGGAATGGGCACCGGTTCAATTTCGATTGAAAATTCGGAATCGAACTGGAATCGTCTGACGCAGACAATCCCTGTCGCCTCGGTCGTCGACGCCGTCAAGAATCTGATTCCAGCGAAATCAGCGATCCCAAACAACTCGCTGGCGCAAACGAACGTGCCTTCCCGAGACCAGTCACTGATCCAAAGTTACAGTGTGGCTCCACAGCAACAGGCGGCCAATCCTCGCGGCCAACGAGAATTGGTCAATCGTGATGCCGTTGTTCAAAACCAGTTCGCAATCAATCAACCCGTCATTCCACAACGCAAGGCAAAAGGCGAGCAGCAGCTCGCTGGCTCGCCCGACGTCAGCACGGAATTGAAGTTGATGCCTGTCTGGATTGAGGACAACTTGGTCATCGTCCGTGCCGCGCGGACATCCTCGGGGCAGCTTGAAGGCGCATGGATTGACTGGCCAGCCCTACGTGAGTCCCTGGCAAACGACATCGCCGACCTGATCCCCGGCGTCAGACTCACTCCGGTTCGCAAGGGGGACGTGGTTGATCCCGAACGAACGCTCGCGGCGATCCCGGCAATGGTAGTCCCTCCTAGAATCAACAGCTCAGTTGCCCGGTGGTCGCCAACCCACACCGCTCTGACCCTGGCTTGGTGTGCTCTGCTCGCGGCAGCTTCGCTGGCCGCGTTTGCGTTAAGCCGCCTGATCGCGTTGAGCGAACGGCGGGCGTCGTTTGTTTCAGCAGTGACGCATGAACTGCGGACACCGTTGACGACCTTTCGACTCTACAGCGATCTCTTGGCGCGAGACATGATTCCAGATCCGAGTGACCGAAAAGAGTACTTACAAACGCTCCGCAGGGAAGCGGATCGGCTGACCCACTTGGTCGACAATGTGCTTCGATATTCCAAACTGCAGCAAACCTCAAAGCAGGCGGCCTTCGAACGAGTGACGTTGTCGGAATGGCTGCGGCGAATCGAGCCGCGGATGACCGCAAGATTGTCGGCAGCGAGCATGACATTCGTGCTTGACCAGGATTGCGACGGGATCTGGAGCACTGATCCGCCTGCGATGGAACAAGTTCTCTTCAACCTGATCGACAACGCGGCCAAGTACGCCCAGGAAGCAACGGACCGGCGCGTGCATCTTTCGGTCTCCTCCGATGGCGACGCATTGTCTTTCACCGTCTCGGATCACGGCCCTGGCGTTCCAGCAGCGCTGCAAGCGACGATTTTTCGCCCCTTCGCGAAATCTGCGGAACGGGCAGCTGAAACAGCCGCTGGAGTGGGCCTCGGTTTAGCCCTGGCTCGACAAACATGCCACGCCCTCGGGGGGAGGCTCACCTACCTCCCCATGCCCGGTGGGGGTGCTAGCTTTCGTGCGGTGTTTCCAAGCCGGTTCGAACCGGACGGATGCTAGTGTGATCGCTGGAATTTGATGATCCAATCCACCTTCGGTTGCCGATTTAGACCGAAGTGGAGCGATCAGGGCAATCGATCGCAGGCGGAAATACGAAGAGTAGGTCATGGCAAAATTCAAAAGGGTGCCCTTGGATTCGGTGGTTGCGGGCTCCGTTTTGAACGCGCCAATCGCAGACCCAGCCAACTCCGGGGTCAAGTTGCTGACCGCTGGGATTCCCATCACGGAAGAATTCATCCAGAAGTTGCGGTCGCGAGGAATTAGCGAAGTCGTGATCAGCCAGCGTGACTTGGCCACCATGCACGCTTTCAATTCAAGAGGCCGGGCAAGGCAAGTTCCTGCTGCTCCCACCTATGTGCAGTCCATTCTGGTCAATGACGCAACGAAGAACATTGACCAGCAAGTGCATGATGGCAGACCGATGTCGTTTGGCGAGATCACCGAACCCTTGTCGGCAGTCATCCAACGCCCAACCGATTGTGTCTATCCGACGGGCTTGCAGCAAGAGTGGGCTGGCTCTCAAGACACGCAAATCGATGCGATTGGATCCTTCTATGAAGACACCGACGAAAGAGGCTCTTCGGTGGCAACTCTGCGTGAAACATGCGAGAGCATTCTGAAGCGAATCGGAGACGATTTGGATGCACTTGTGTGCTTGGCTGGTTCGCCTGCGGAGTCAGAGTACCCGAGCCGACATTCGATCCACTTGGCCAGCATGGCGATGGCCATTGGGGTCGAGTCAGATCTCGATCACGCCCACCTGATCGACCTCGGGATGGGCTGCCTGATTCACGACATTGGCATGCAACAAGTGGGGATCACTCAGTTCCAGTCGAAACAGAAAATCACCAACACCGCGCTTCAGAAGCTTGCCGACCATCCTGTCTTGTCAATTCAAGTCGCAGCAAAATTCGGCAGCGAACTATCGGACCATGCGAAAATGGTTGCCTACCAAATTCACGAGCGGCTTGATGGAAGCGGTTACCCCCGCGGACGAAAGGCAGATCAGATTCATCAACTGGCGAAGATCGCTGCCGTTGCAGATGTGTTCGTGGCCCTGACGGCCCCACGCCCCCATCGACTGGGAATCCAAGGCTACTACGCGATCAAACAGATTTTGGAAGACGTGAAGATGGGCAAGCTTGATCCTCACGCTGTGCGTTCGCTTCTGCAAGCGACCTCTCTGTTTCCCATCGGCAGCTTCGTCGAGCTCACCAACGACCACATCGGTCGCGTGATTCGGACTGGCGGAAGCAACTTTGACAAGCCAACGATCGAAATGTGGGCAGCCGACGGTTTGGACGGAAAGCCAACCGTCATCAATCTGAAAAACGAAACCTCGATTCAAATTCGAGCTGCTATCGCTTCACCAAAAGTTGCCTAGGAACGACCGAGGATTTCTCCACGCAGACGCGTCAAGAGTTCGATCGCCGAACCAATCTCCGCTTTCTGCCGAACAGGATCTGACGGAATCTCACGTTCAATCGTGAGCGGCCCTTGGTATCCAATCTCATGCAGAGCACGCAGGTAGTTTTCCATCCCGACGTCGCCGTCACCAAGCGGGACCTCTGCCCCCCAGGTGTCTCCTGGATGGTCGCTCCAAGTTCCGTCCTTGCAGTGAATGCTTCGAACGTGAGCCCCGACGGCGCGTAACGCTTCAATCGGCTCGCCTGTTCCATACAGGATCATGTTGGCAGGATCGAAATTGATCTTCAGATTCGATCGATCGACCTGCTGGATAAACTCCAACAGCCCATCGGCTGTTTCTTGCCCCGTTTCCAGATGCAAAAACTGGCCGTTCTTGTCGCAGTGATCGCACAATTTTCGCGTCACGTCGACAATGTCACTGTAACCATCGGCTGACGGCTCGTGCGGAATGAATCCCAGGTGGAGCGCGACGGTGTCGCAACCGAGCCACTTCGCAAAATCAGAGATTTGAAACATCTCTTCTAGACGACTCAGACGCGACTCCGCAGGAACCAAGCCGACCGTTTCTACCACCGTCGGGATGTCCGCGTAACTTTCACCTTCGAAGCCGCCGAACACGGCCGTGCAAACGACGCCCATTTCATCCAACTGTGACTTGAAAGCTTCCGCTGCCTGCTGGTTGCGTTTGTCCGGACTCGGTGCGTGCAGCTGAATGGTTGGCACCTTCAGCTCGGAGATCACGTCCCAAGCCACGCCAAGTCCTGCATCTACAGAAGCGAACACGCCGATTGGCCAAGTTTCCATCTTTACTCTCAGTGTCAAAGTGCGGTCTAGGTAGGAAGCCGTTGTTGGAGCTTCGCAACAAGCGTAATGGATAGGAGCACCCGCAAGCAATCATCCTAACCTTCACGCAGAAATTTGAAGCGAAAGAGGGACCTCAATCTGTGCTAGGCGATCGAGGCAGACTCTGCCAATAGTCATTCCGCATTCCGTTGACATCGATCGAATCGTAGACCCAGACTTTCCGCGGCGTGTTCTCTGGCGGCGTGTTGACCTGCACTTCCGTCGCCAAGCCTGGTTGAATCATGGCTTCGACGAGAGCCAAATCCCACATCACCCAAGACTTGCTGGAGGCGAATTTTCTCTTCCATTGATCGGTCAGGTACTGACCAAGCTCCCCCAACTGCGTGTGTCGTTCAAAAGTCTGGTCGCGGTCAAAGGTGAGTGCCTTGGAAACCGTTGCCGACATGACATGAAGTTCCAGATCTTTCTGGTTTAGCAAGAAGTCAGCTGCGTTCAAATCTCGACGCACGTTGAACTCCGACTTATCCCAAACACCTTGCTCTGCGTCACAACGAAAGCCCATCAAGTGGGCAACGATCTTGGGCGCAATTTCTGGCGACAACTTGATCGCTGATGCGAGATTGGTCGACGCGCCGATACAAACGACATGGAGACGTTCGCCCGCTGGCAAAGCGAGAGCCTGTTGAATGATGAACTGAGCCGCTGGCGAGTCCTTTGGTTCCTGCCCGCCCCAAGGCTTTCCCATCGGCCGCTCCGCACCCATCGAAAGAGGCAGGTCTTTTCGGCCCAGGAGTCTTAAGAGGTCTTTGTTGATCGCGTGACTGGCTTGGACCGAATCCGGATCGCCTAGGTAGTGAAACCACTGAGCCGAATTGATGCCAACGACGTCGAATTTGTCCTGATGCAAAATCCGCACGATGGCGTACATGTCATCGATCTCGTTCGCTGTGTCTGCATCCAAAATCAACTTTGGGCGAACCGTCTCCGCGGCCTTCGATGAGGGGCACAGGACAAATGAGAAAAGCAGAAGTCCAATAAATTCTGTTCGGTTCATCGATGATTGCGTCTTGCTGTGGATTCATAGGAAGGTTCCCGGGATAGAGCCTAACGCAAGCAAGCAGCAAAAACAAAACGTCGATTCAGAGCAGGCGTCATCGGCGACGCTAGACGATGCCAGCGATTGGGGTCCCCTGATCGGTGACAGTGGTCGGACTGCCAAACTCGGTTGTCAGTTCCAAGTTCGTATCGAATCCCAGTAACGAAAGCACGGTCGCCATCAAGTCGCCCACCGAGTGAATCTCTCCCTCACGTTTGCTACCGTCGTCGCTGGTCCGCCCCAACACTCGGCCGCCCAGGTCACCTCCAGCCAACACAACGGGAGTCGCCTCCGGAAAATGATCGCGACCGGCTCGGCCGTTCAATCGCGGCGTGCGTCCAAACTCCCCCATCCACACGATCAACGTGTCATCCCACATGCCGCTGTTTTGCAAATCATCCATCAACGCAATCCAGGGCTGCTCAAGTTGCTGACATAGCTCGCCGGTTCGATTTTGGTTGTCGAAGTGCGTATCCCATCCCGGCAACTGCGCTTCGACGAACGGAACACCAAGTGTGAGCAGGCGACGCGCCGTGAGGACTCGACGACCAAACTGATGATCCCCATAGCGTTCACGATCCGAAGCTGTAGCCGCCTCGAGGTCCAATGATTCGGGGAACGCTGTATCAATGAGTTCACGCACTGACTCGATCGACGATGTCCTGCCAGCCATGGTCGGAGCGTAGGTCGTCTGAGCATACGAGGCATTCAGCTGGCTCAACAAATCCAGCGCCCCGCGTTTGGTGGACACTCGTTGCAACTGCCCTTTGGCCGCTTCGATGTCTTCGATCACAAACGGGCCGTGATCACTCCCTAAGAATGCTGGCCCAAAACCGAAGCCTCCCAGTGTCACGTAGCGGGGGAAGCCCGGGTCGGCCAGATTGCTGGAAATCATGCTGCCGATTGCAGGTCTGGGAAACGAAGGCACCGGCGCAAACCCCGTGTGCATCAATTCCGTCGCCCGAGTGTGCTCGCCTTCGCGACTTCCCACACTCCGTAGCACGCAAAGCTGGTCGGCCCTTTCGGCCAAACTTGGCAGGCAGTCCGCGATCGAAAGTCCATCGACCTTGGTTTGCAACGAACCGCGCGGACCGTGTCGCTTGGGGTCGAAAGTGTCCAACTGACTCGGACCACCTTCCATCCAAAGCACCAGGCAGCGGCGAAATCGCCCGCTTGGCGCAGCGTTGGCGACCGCTCGTTGAAAACGATTGCCCAACAGTGATCCAAAGCCAACGGCACTCGTGCTTCGCAACCAGTTGCGTCGATTGATTCTCATCACAAACCCTTTCGTTTCAACTCAGTCATTCATCAGAAACTCGTTGCTATGAACGAGTGCGTAAAGCGTCGATTTTGAATTGTGTTTGCGAACCAAGTGTCGTTCTTGGTCCGTTGGCCGCCGGGCCAAGGTCGACAGAAAGATCGCGTCCAGATCACGAAGCGGAGCCGGAGTCTCCCCGGACAACTGGCGAATCAGCGTTTGCGAAGTCGCCTGCCAATCAAAGGGATCGCGAGCGGGATCCGCCTGTCGTGACAGACCGAGCAGCTGACCTGACTGCTGCCTCAGTGCCTGCGGCTCGGGAATCAGACGATCGAGAACCTGAGCCACCGAGGCCAGCCATTGCTCTGGCAACATGGGTCTTACGTTTCTGGCCGAAAACAGTTGCAAACGAGCTTCGCTGTCAGAGTGCTGATCCGAGAGGGAGGCCCGTTGATAGGCTTTTGAATTGCAGATTCGGCGAATGAGTGGACGAGTTTGAAAGTCGGATTCCCGAAAATCCATCGCCAACTCATCCAACAAGCCGGGCGTGGCGGCTGGATTGTCGCGACTCAGCCCGTCGACTGGATCGATCAATCCACGGCCCATCAACCAATGCCAAGTTCGGTTGACCATGGCTCTTGAGAAAGGTTTGGATTGAACCAGCATCAACGCCAGTTCACGTCGCCATGCGTTGGTATGTGGCTTTTGCCCCGTCAAGAAGACCGGCCGTTCCCTAGACAGATCGCCGCCCGCATCGGTGACAGCAACACCTCCAGAAACTTCACGAAATCGTGTCGGCTGGAAAAACCGTTTCATCGCCAAGTAGTCGTCGTTGGTCCAGCGGTCGTGGGGATGATCATGACATTCGGCGCAGTCCAACTGAACCGACAGAAAAGTTCGGGACAGACTCATCACGGGATCCGCTCGATTTGCCACGACATAGTTCACCGGTCCACTGAGGGAAGTGACACCCTGCGCCGAAATCAATTCAAACACCATCTGGCTGGTGGCGACTTCACTGGCAAGTCGCTGTTCGACCCATCGGCGAAGCACTTCTGGCTCAACTCCTCGTTGTTGGGGACGCCCTACCAGCAACGTTGTCCACAACTGAGACCAATACCGCACGTGCTCATCACTGCTCAGGCGACGATCGATGGCCGCCCGGCGATCCGGATCAAGAAGAAACTCCTGCAACTCTTTGGTCGTCGGCACTCGACCAACCAAGTCCAGCGAGAGTCTTCGCAAGAACGTTGCGTCATCACAAATCGGCGTGGGCTCAATGCCTGCTGTGTCATGATGCACGGCCAGAAGCTGATCAATTCGACCATCACTAGCTCGAGAGCTTGCCGCCAGCGGAAGCAAGAGCAACAGTGCCGAAGCAGCGTGCCAGACTTTAGAAGTCATCGTTGCCAGCCTCTGCACGAACCTTCTCGGACTGCTCGACTAGTTTGCGAACGACCTCGCGCCGATCATCACGAATCCGCAGTTTTCCGTTTTCAGTTTGTTGAAGAACGTGTTCTTGCAGCAAATCGATGGGATCGGGCTGGTGCCGCTCGGCGAATCGACGAACTTCATCCAGCAAGGTGTAGCGACCGAACTCGCCGAGTTGCTTGACGTAGCCTTGGTCTGCGAAGCCCTCCAGTTCCATTTCGTTTTCTCCGGCATAGCGACGCCCTTGACGGCAAACTTGCAGGAGTTCACGCGACTTCTCCGTTAACTCATCGGTTCGATCCTGATTCACCGAGAACTTACCGCCTGATTCAACCAGCACGGCACTGATCAGAGCTCGAAACTCCTCTCCGGCATCCGCATCTGCGTAAGGCAATTCTGCGGCAAGACGAACAGCAGCAGGCCCGCCGCGCATGTGGGTTGCCAGCTTCGCCGACACTTCATCATCGGTCGAAAGCGTGTCAGCAACTTCCGACAATCGTTCTTGCACTCGAACAACAAGGGCTTCACTGCGATCGACACGTCGGAAAATTTCTTGCAACTGCTCCCATGCACTGTCGTTGACAATCTCCAGTCCTTTCGCGGTGTCTCGTGACGCTACCTCCAGATGCTCATGAAGTTGATCCACTGCTGCCCCGACCGATCGATGATCCTCTGCCAACTGAATTGCCACGACGGTCGCTGTGATTGGGTTTTTCAGATAGCGAACGAACTCTTGATGATTCTCGTCGGTTGCGACGTACTCGTTGGCGAGAATCGGTAGTTCGCGTTGCAGCCGCTTGTCGATTTTTGCTGCCAACTCAAATTGCCCGGTCAGCCTCTCTGCATCAGCCCGGCGAGACTCCACCACCACGAATGTGCCATTGCCTTGATCCACCAAGATTTTCCCCAGCGAATCGGCAATGAATCTTGTCACGACATCCCCCCCGTTCATCTCGCCAATCCTGACCGCGACGGCTGCTTGCGGATCACGAAGTAGCCGTTGAAAGAGGCTGCCAACTTCGGTGGAGGTGTCGAGTTTCCCAGCGATGTCCTCCATGGCCACTTTCATTTTGCCGGCATCCACCCCCAGTCGATTGGCCTGAGTCAGCCAGCGTTGTAGCGCTGGGGCTGAACTCTCCTTCGCCACATACTTCCCAGAGGCATCTTTGGTGAAGTGCTGATTGATGAACCGAGGAATTGCATCGCCACGTGCCTGCTCTCTGGCCTGCCCCTGCAGTGTGTTCAGCATACCGGCAATCGCGATTTTCCCGCTCGGAGTGTCGAAGAGTTCGGCAAATCGATTCGTGGTCGGATCAGCCTGATCAAGTTGTGTGGTGATTCCACGCATCCGGCTCTCAACCGCCGCATCCATCACCTGCAAACCATCCTTGGCTGCCGAAGCATCCTGTGCCGACGTGAGGTGAATCTGAACAAAAGAAACGGCCACCAAAGGGGCCACAAACAGAATCATTGCCAAGCGTTTCATGATGGAATCCCTTTGAGCATTGGGTTGAAGTAGTTGATTCACACGGGCGGAGAGCGGAGGAGCAGCCATCGATTGGAAGCCGATTCCACTGCGAAAATTGATTTGAGATCGACTGTCGGCGTGCCACTGCATCAAATCGACCAGAGCGGATGCGAATCCGGCGGATGCCCGTTTTCCATCACGTTTGACTCGAGCATCGCAGGCAGACTCGGCGGCCATCTCGTACTCACGCAGGGCCCACCAGGCGGCTGGATTGAACCAATGCAATGTCGCCACGACGCGCATCACAAGCTGGTTCCAAACGTCGCGGCGTTCCCAGTGAGCCAACTCGTGCAACATCACACCTCTGCGTTGGTCATCCGACAATAGACGCCAATAGTCTTCGGGCACCACCAGCGTGTAGCCGCCGACATGTCGCACAAGCATCGGACCAATGGCTCCGGAAACTCGCATCTGACAACGATGGTCGCGAACGTTGCGGGACTGCTTCAACAAACAACGCCAGGATTCCTGCCAGGCATTGGGTGCGGGTTCCAATTGCCGCACCAAGCTCAACAGCCGTGAGTAACGCCACACCAATTGCGATAGCATCGTGGCCACGACCGCAAACCAGATCACTGCCAATAGAGACGCGTGGTGTTGACGTATGAAGCTTGAAACGCCTGCAAGTGTGCTGTACTGAACGTCGCCCGCTGTCGCCAATAGCGGCGTGCTAACAGAGGGTTTTGCGACTGTGGATTGAGGAAGCGGCAAGTAGAAGTCTGGCTTGGAAGAAGGAGCCACATCAGCTGCGGTCTCGACCAGACCGAGATGCAAAGGCAAGCGAAAGAACATCGCACCCTGAGCCAAAACGACCACGGCTAACAACGAACGAAGACGCCAGGACTTGATCGAAACGGTGCGGACAATCAACCAAGTCGTCAGTCCCACCAAGGTCATCATCACGGACGCCGAGAGGAGTGCACTGAACATCATTCTGGCTCCTTCGCAGCGTCCGATTGCTTCAACTCACGCTCGGCATCCCTGACCAAGCGTTTCAACTCAGCGAGCTCATCTCGATCGATTTTCCGATCCTTGACCAGATGAGCCACCAACGGCACAACACTGCCTTCGGCGAGCCGAGCCAACATGTCATCGAGGTGCCCGGCTTGGACGGCTTCGCGAGCAACTTGGGGAGAATACACGGCGGGTCGATCCGTCGAGCGAAGAGCAAACCCCTTGTCCACGAGCCGATTCAAACGAGTCTGCATCGTGGTGTAGCCAATCCGTTGGGCACCAAATTTGGTGTGCGCCTCGGCCAATGTCAGCCGTTCGTGGCGCCACAGCAAGTCCATCAGGTCTTGCTCGCCACTGGTCAATTGGACCGTCTTTTTCCGCTTCACTTGCTGGCTCCCAAAAATCGACAAACCTCGCATTACGACACTGGTAGTATTTATTTACGAACCAGGTAGTAAAGTCAAGCGAAATCGCAAATTTCTTTTCCGCCGAGAGCGGTCGCACCGGCAAGCGATCGTCGACCAGGAAGGTGATCACTCGGCGAACAGCCGTTCTTTGATCATGCGCCAGACGAACAACATGACCGCCATCAGCACCAGCATCACGACGCACAGCCACATCAACATGGCTCCGATGACCAGCAGATTGAATGCCAACCAGTTGTTGTAGAGGCCATCCCAAAACACGATCGTCACCACCGCCCCCGCGCAAAGGTAGGGGCCGTAGGGCGTGTAGGCATCTCGCGTGATGATGTATCGGACCAGCACAATCACGATGGCGGTGAACGGTGACAGGAAGAAGGCGATCAGGGCGGCTTGCCAACCGAGAAAGGCGCCGATCATCGCCATCAATGTCACGTCACCAAAACCCATCGCCTCTTTGTTCAGAGCGACTGCCGCAATGATCCGGATGGCCCAGATCACGCCGCCTCCGACAGCCAAGCCAACCAACGAAGTGAAGAGTCCAAGCCAGTGCTGGCCACCGAGACTCCACACCCAACTGATGCCGACCACCCCAATCAGCCAGATCGCAGCCAAGACCTTCCAGAAGCCATAGTGAAAAACGCCGTTAACAAAGTGCTTGATCGCCCGCGAAAGCCCGCGCCGCCGCCAGACCATCCCGCTCCAGCGCCGATCGCAAAGCGCGAAACACCAAACCGTCCAAATGGCCAGACCAGCCGACAAGCCTGGTGTTCCTAGCCACTCATTGGGCCGGTGAAACCACGGTGAATCAAATGTGGTCGGGGCAACCGTCTCCGCCGCACCGTTGGGCCCGACAGGCAAACCGGTGGGCATGAAAACGAAAACCGTACAGGCACCGATGATCAGAGCGATGATGGTGCCAGGAATCGTGATCACATCAGGAATGATCTTCTCGTCGAAGTCGATGACCGTCGCGGCCATCATCAACACCATCAGGATCAGATGCGAATAGAAGATCTGGTTGGCGGTGGCTGCATAACTTTGAATGTACGCCGGAAAGGTGAGCGGCAAGGGCAGCAGCCCGCCACTCGTTTCGAATCGATACAGCAGCAGCAGGCCGATGGCAGTGGCCAACTCGATCAAGATCGGGCGAATCCAAAATCCGTTTCCATGAACGGGGGACTCACGCCGCAAGCCAAACCAGCCCAGGACGGGTATTCGGTCGGTGAGCTGCCGTGGTGGAGCATCCTCGGGTGCCGGTCCCCACGGTGAGATTTGTCGCGGGTTGTAATACGCGAATGCGTAGATGATGTGATTTGCCAGACCACCACCGATCAGTCCGATGACTCCGATCAGGAGAAAGCGGAGGCCCAGCGGCAGGGTCAACCAAAACGCGATCACAATCAGATCCGTGGGCAAAGAAAGAAGCGTGAAAAGCGGAATATTAGCGAGGGCATCGAATTCGCTATACCCCAGCTTGTGGGAAGCAAAGTCAGACGAGGGAATGACCGAATACAGCCTTCTGAATTGACGGTCCTGCAGATCGACATTAGACTGATTGTAGGGTGGATCGGCCGTGCTTGACAGTTGTTCTACCTCCCGCCTGCCCGCTCTCGGGCTACCTGCGCGCCGCATACCGGTGCCGCTGGATTGGCGTTGTTACGACCACAACGTTTCCAACCGAAATTCGGTCCCTGGAGACTTCGTCAGATGAAAGTCTGGTCACCATACAACGCGAAGTTTTCTGGATCGACGTTTCCGTTCGATTTGCCCACCTTCATTGCGAGCGTTCCTCCGTGCGTGTGACCGTGCCTTCATTCATTTTCGGTTTGACTGTCCTCTTACTGGCAGCGATCTCGTCCTCGTTGGTTCTTGCGAAAGAGGAAGTTCCAACAGAACAACCCAAGCAAGTCAGTTTCAAGACGGACATCGAGCCGATTTTTACTCGCCATTGCTATGGATGCCACCAGGGCGCGAAGCAACTTGGTTCGTACATGATGACGGACTTTGCGGCGTTGCTTGCAGGCGGTGAGTCCGAGCAAGCCGCCGTGGTGCCTGGCAAACCAGACAACAGTTTTCTGATGGAACAGATCATTCCTGTCGATGGTCACGCAGAGATGCCGGACGAACCGTTCCCCGCACTGAGTGAAGTGGAAATCGATTTGGTTCGACAGTGGATCGCTCAGGGTGCCAAGAACGATGCGCCCAATCAGGCGGGACCTCAATACAACGCAGGCAATCCTCCCGTGTACGTTGGCGCCCCAGCGATACCGTCGATTGATGTCTCTCCCGATGGTTCGTTGCTCGCGATCGCAGGTTTCCATGAAGTCGTCTTGCTGGATGCCGAATCAGGAGTGTCAAAGTCCCGGTTGGTGGGCTTGAGCCCACGGATCAACACGGTTCGGTTTTCACCCGACGGCAAGCGAATCGTTGCCACCGGTGGAACTCCCGGTGTGCGGGGGGAAGTTCAAGTTTGGGGCGTGCAGTCGGGAGAGTTAGAGCTTTCGCGGCTGGTGACTTACGACACCTTGTGTGGCGCGAGCTGGTCGCCCGATGGCAGCAAAATCGCGTTTGGAGCCAACGACAACGTGATGCGTGCGATCGACAGTCGATCGGGTGAGCAGGTTTTGTTTCAGGGCGCCCACGAAGATTGGGTTCGTGACACCGTCTTTACCGCCGACGGCAAGCACTTGATTTCCGTCGCTCGCGACATGTCGTGTAAATTGACCGAGGTCGAAACCGAACGTTTTGTCGACAACGTGACGTCGATCACACCGGATGCGCTCTCGGGCGGGCTCAGTAGCATCGTTGCTCATCCAGTCCGCAATGAAATCTTCATCGGCGGAGCGGACGGAATTCCTAAGGTCTACCGCGTCTTTCGCCAGACGCCTCGAAAGATTGGTGACGACGCCAATCTTGTCCGCGCGTTTCCTAAGATGCCGGGTCGAATTTTCAGTGTCGCGATCAACGCCGATGGAACGCGATTGGCTGCCGCTTCAACGTTGGATGGCAAGAGCGAAGTTCGAGTATGGAACTACGACTTCGATGGAGCTCTGAGCGATGAACTGAAACAGATCATGTCCAAAGTCGCCGGCAGCCGTAACGCAGAAGAGAAAAAGAAGGTCAGTGACTACCAAAATGGAGCGGTCGAGCAGGTGTTCCAGCACTCGATCGACAAAACAGCCGTCTATGCGATCGCGTTCGCAGAGGACAACACTTTGACGGTTGCAGGCGCCGATGGGAAGATTCGCCGCTTTGATCCAGCGGGCAAGTTGGACAAGGAGTACGCGGCCGTTCAGATCGCCCCCACTAGTCAAATCGCAGCTGCCGGCTTCGATGCCAAAGCATGGAATCAGACTCTGACAGAGAAAGTTCAGAAGATTGCGACCGAGACACCACCGGCCAGTGGCAGCGTCAAACAACTGATCATTCAGCCCACCGAAGTCGAGTTCCATTCTCCGTATGCCTACACGCAGTTGGTCGTCACCGCGGTTTTGAAAGACGAATCAACGATCGATGTGACTCGGTTGGTTGCAATTGATGCTCCGCGTTGGCTGACGGCTACCGAACGCGGTGTGATCCGTCCACTTTCCGATGGCAAAGGTTCTATTCAGATTGGTCTCGGCGATCTGACCCAATCGATTCAAGTAATTGCGCAGGGCGTTGAGGGCAAAGACAAGGCCCACGGCGCCGTCGACTACCTGCGAGATGTAACCCCCATCCTGAGTCGCCTGGGTTGCAACCAAGGCACATGCCACGGAGCTCAAAAGGGGAAGTACGGATTCAAGTTGTCGCTGCGAGGCTATGACGCGGTCTACGATCTTCGCGCGTTGACCGACGACTTGGCCGCTCGACGCATCAACCCCGCTGCTCCTGAAGAATCAATGATGCTGCGAAAACCGCTGGGACTGACGCCGCATCAGGGTGGTACTTTGATGACCAAGGGTGATCCCAATCACACCGTGCTGCGACGCTGGATTGCCGACGGCAGCCATCTGAATTTGGACACGCCGAAGGTCACTCACATCGAAGTCTCGCCGGTCAATCCGACCGTGCAAAGCACGTCAGCAAAACAGCAGGTTCGCATCGTGGCGTTCTACGCCGATGGAGCCAAGCGTGATGTCACGAGTGAAGCGTTCATCGAGAGCGGCAACACCGAAGTTGCAACCGCAGATGCAACGGGCTTGCTATCTGCAGTCCGCCGAGGCGAGGCCCCAATTCTAGCTCGCTATGAAGGCGCTTATGCCGCAACAACGTTGACCGTCATGGGTGACCGCAAGGACTATCAACAACCGGAATCCGAGTCATGGAGCCGAATCGACGAATTGGTCGCCGAAAAGTGGAACCGCGTGAAAGTCATCCCAAGTGACATTTGCGACGACACAACGTTTCTGCGTCGTGTCTATTTAGACTTGACCGGTTTGCCTCCATCGAGTGACGACGTTCGGGAGTTCATTGCCGATACAACTTCGACCCGCATGAAACGCTCAAGCGTGGTCGACAAATTGATTGGCAGTGAGGCCTATATCGAGTTCTGGACCAACAAGTGGGCCGATCTATTGCAGGTCAATCGAAAGTTCTTAGGCGTTGAAGGCGCTACGAAATTCCGTGCGTGGATCCGTCAAGCGGTGTCAGAAAACCGTCCTTACGATCAATTCGCTCGTGAAGTCCTGACTGCGACTGGGTCGAACAACGAGAACCCGCCGGCATCGTATTACAAGGTCTTGCGCACGCCCGAAGACACCATGGAGAACACGACTCATTTGTTCTTGGGGATTCGATTCAATTGCAACAAGTGCCACGACCATCCCTTCGAGCGTTGGACACAGAATCAGTATTACGCGATGTCTGCGTACTTCGCACAGGTAGCCTTGGAGAACGATCCGGCATCGGGCAATCGCAAAATCGGCGGCACTGCTGTTGAAGGTGCCAAGCCCTTGTTCGAGAAAGTCGTTGACCGAAGCAAGGGTGATGTGATGCATCCCAAGACAAACGAAGCGGTGCCACCTGCGTTTCCATTCGAGGTAGCTCATGAAGTATCCGCAAAGGGCAAAGCCCCCACCCGACGCGAGCACTTGGCGGCATGGATCACCGACGCGGACAATCCTTACTTCGCCAAGAGTTATGTCAACCGCCTGTGGGGCTACCTGCTAGGCGTTGGACTGATCGAACCAATCGACGACATTCGCGCGGGCAATCCTGCAACCAATCCTGATCTGTTGGATCATTTGACCAGTAGCTTTGTTGACTCGGGATTTGACGTTCAACAATCCTTGAAAGCGATTTGCAATAGCCGAACCTACCAGCTGAGTGTTTCGACGAATCCGTTGAATGAAGACGATGGGCTGAATTACTCACACGCGTTGCCCCGACGACTGCCGGCCGAGGTGATTTACGATGCCGTGCATCAAGTGACGGGAGCGATTTCTGCGATTCCAGGCGTCCCCAAGGGGACCCGCGCCGCAGCTCTGAGCGATTCAGGAATCAAGCTAGCCGACGGATTTCTGCAAAACTTGGGACGACCTGCACGAGAAAGTGCTTGTGAGTGCGAGCGCAGTACCGGCCTTCAATTAGGCCCCGTGATGGCCTTGATCAGTGGCCCAACAATCGGCACGGCAATCTCTGATCCAAAGAACGAGTTGGAGCGTCTGGTTCAAGAGTTTCCGCGCGACAAGGACCTCGCCGAAGAGATCTTCCTGCGTTCGCTCGGCCGTCGCCCTAGCAAGGAAGAGCTAGCCGCCTTCACCGAGATCAAGCAGACGATTGCTGGCGAACATCTCGAGATGGCAGAGCGATTGGCAAAGGCGGAAGAAGCTTGGAAAATTCAGCGAGTGGCATTGGAAGCCGCCCGAGAAAAGAGCCTGGCAGACACGGTTGCCAAAATCGCGGCGCGAACCGAAGAGATCAAACCGGAACGCACAAAACTTGAACAAGAACGACTGGCCCGAATCAAGGCCGCCGAAGCGGTTGTCGCAAAAGCGAAAGAGGGATTGGACGCGAGCGTCGACAAGCTGGTTGCCAACTCGAGAAAATCGGCGATCGAATGGTATCCGTTGGCCGCTACCAGTGCCTCGGCTACCAACAAGGCAGTTCTGACGCCGCAGCCCGACCGTTCGATCATCGCCAGTGGAAAGAAGGACAAGGGCGTCTACACGATCACGATGAAGACGTCTTTGCAGAATGTCACAGGCATTCGCCTGGAAGCGATGAGTGATCCATCGTTGCCATCCTCCGGCCCGGGGTTGGCCGGCAACGGTAACTTTGTCGTGACAGAGTTCGAGATCAACGCAGCACCTGCTTCCGATCCCAAGAAATCTGCGAAGGTCAACATTGGCAGCGGCATCGCCGATTACCTGCAAGAAGGATTCAAGATCGAACAAACCTTCGACGGACAAGCCCGGGGGCAAAAAGGCTGGGCCGTTTCCGGCGCAACGGGTTTAACGCACTGGGCAACCTACAAGCTAAAGAAGCCGATCCAACATGACGGTGGAACGATCTTGACCTTCAAAATCCATCAGTTCCACAATGCCTCCGAACATACACTTGGTCGGTTCCGCATTAGCGCAACCACTGCGAGTGGAGACATTCCTCTTGGCCTTCCCGAAACACTTGCCGCGGTAGCGAGCACTCCGAAAACGAATCGGTCAGAGGAAAACAAAAAGCTCCTGACGGACTATGTCGGTGCAACTGACAAGCAAATTCGCGACGCAAATGCGAAACTGGCCAAGGCAAAGGCCGCCGTGCCTGCGGATACAATGTTGGTAGCTTTGAAAAAACAAAAAGAAATGCTCTCCCAGCCGACTCCCGATGCGGCGACTTTGGTGGAGCTTCGTCAGGATGCTTCTCAGAGTGAGAAGCAACTTGCCAATTTGCGGCTGACTGCGGCCGAAGACTTAACCTGGGCTTTGATCAACAGCCCTGCCTTCCTGTTCAATCACTAATTCACTTCACCGGAGAACGGTCATGCTTTCTTTCAAAGGCTTCAAAGCGAAGGACCTGTGCGACACCGACCTCGCCCCAACGCGACGCACCTTCCTGCGCGTGGGTGGTTGCGGGATGCTGGGCATGTCGTTGCCATCGCTGCTGCAACTGCAGGCTGCTTCTGGCGCAGAGCTTTCAAGCGAAGCGCTCCGTGGTGGTGGCCCCGGTTGGGGAAAAGCGAAGAGCATCATTTTGGTGTACCTGCAGGGCGGTCCCAGTCACTTGGACCTCTGGGACCCCAAAGAAAATGTGCCGGACAACGTGAAGAGCGTTTTCAATCCAATCAGCACCAAAATTCCGGGGATCAAGTTCACCGAGAATCTACCGAAGCTGGCCGGAATCAACGACAAGTTCACGATGATTCGATCGATGTCGTACACGCCCAACGGTCTGTTCAATCACACCGCTGCGATCTACCAGATGATGACGGGATACACGACCGACAAAGTCAGCCCATCGGGTCAGTTGGAACCACCATCGCCAAAGGACTTCCCAAACTTCGGCAGCAACCTGGTCAAGATGCGTCCAGTCGACGAGCCGATGTTGCCGTTCGTGATGCTACCCCGTCCGCTGCAGGAATCCAACGTGGTTGGCAAGGGAGGCTCAGCAGGCTTCTTGGGCAAATCCTTTGATCCCTACACGCTGTATCCCAGCGGCGATGACATGGACATGAACAAAATGGACCGCATCAAGATCGATGACTTGAGATTGCGACCGGAAGTGTTCAGCGTTCGATTGCAGCGACGCGCCAAACTTCGAGACCTGTTAAATCAGCAGATGCCAGACATCAACAAAGCCGTTGAGTCCTATGAACTGGATGAGTACTACGATCGCGCCCTGTCGCTGATTGTTTCCGGACGCGCTCGCCAGGCATTCGACCTTTCGGAAGAGTCGACTGCAACGAAAGAAAAGTATGGCCGCAACACGTTTGGTCAAAGTTGCCTGCTGGCTCGGCGATTGGTCGAAGCTGGCACACGGGTCGTGGAAGTGATCTGGCCGAAGGTTGCCAACAGCGACAATCACTCCTGGGATCACCACGTTGGCTTGAGCAAACGGATGAAAGACCAGTCTGCACCGATGCTGGACGGCGGGCTGTCCGCTCTGATCAGCGATTTGGACGAACGGGGAATGCTAGAAGAGACGTTGGTCGTCGCTGTCGGCGAGTTCGGCCGAAGCCCACAGCGAGGTGTCAGCACCAGTGGTAACAACAACACCGACGATGGCCGGGATCACTGGCCGTACTGTTACACCGCCGTGATGGCTGGCGCTGGAGTCCGCCGAGGTTACGTTCACGGCAAGAGCGACAAGACCGCATCAGCACCTCTCGAGGATCCTGTGCATCCTGCAGAAGTGTTGGCGACAATCTATCACAGCTTTGGAATCCATCCGGAGACGATCGTTTACAACCATCTCAATCAGCCTCGAGAACTGGTCAAAGCCCAGGCGGTCACTCGGCTGCTTTCCTGATCCACTTGCTCAATTTCCAGCACGCGCCGGCAAGATGATTGCCGGCTCGATCTCAGATTCATTCACTTGGTGCGTGATACTCGCCAGTGAATTCTCGGTTCGACGTACACGCTGCGAGGTCGCCTGCATCTGCGGGCTAGATCTAACGAAGCTCGGCTCATCCACTGGTGTACAGCTGACTCGGGAGTTGACGTTCCACGACGTCATCCGGGCAGCTAGCAACCGGCGCCCATCCCCGCCGCAGGGTCCGCGAAGAGCGAATCGCCGGTGTTTCCATGGATTTCCTTCGGCTTTGACCAGACGTGTCCATGGGCCGACAGATACTACAACTGTTGAAGCAAACGAGCCGGTAGCAACCTTGGTTGTGGCTCAACCGCTCAATGGGTACTATATCAACGTTCACTAATCATTTGGATCACACTTCTGATTTGGGCTGGACCAATCAGGTGGTCTTCATGGGTGATTTCACACGGTTTCTGGAAGGAAGTAGGGAATGGCTAAGAAAACGACCAAGGCATCTAAATCGTCAGCGAAGGGCACAAAACTGGATCCGGGCATGAAAGCTGTCCTGGAGCTAGAGCCAGGCTTGAAGACGACTCTTGAGCAAATCGAGAAGACGTTTGGTGATGGTGCCATCATGCCTCTCGGGGCATCACAGAGACTTTCCATCGAAGGAATCCCAACCGGCAGCCTGAGTCTAGACATGGCTCTGGGTGGGCAGGGCATTCCGCGTGGTCGGATGATTGAGGTCTACGGACCTGAGTCCAGCGGCAAAACGACTCTTGCCCTGCACATTGGTGCCGAAGCTCAAAAGATGGGTGGTATCGCTGCCATCATCGACGCCGAGCACGCGTTTGACCCTACCTGGGCAAAGAAGCTGGGCGTTGAGCTGGATACCCTGTTGGTCAGTCAGCCAAGCAGTGGTGAGGAGGCGATGCAAATCTGTGAAATGCTGGTCAAGAGCAACGCTGTTGACGTGATCATCGTTGACTCAGTGGCCGCCTTGGTTCCCAAGAAGGAATTGGAAGGTGAGATTGGCGACAGCCATGTTGGCTTGCAAGCTCGCTTGATGAGCCAGTCGATGCGAAAGCTGACCGGTGCGATCGCCAAGAGCAAGTGTGCGGTCGTCTTCATCAACCAAATTCGCGAGAAGGTTGGTGTGATGTTCGGCAGCCCCGAAACGACACCTGGTGGACGTGCCTTGAAATTCTACTGTTCCTGCCGAATCGATGTGCGACGCATTGGCGCACTGAAAGATGGTGAAGAACAAGTTGGCCAACGAGTGAAAGCCAAGATCGTTAAGAACAAAGTCGCTCCTCCCTTCCGAATCGCTGAATTCGACATGATGCACACCAACGGCATCAGTTTTGAAGGCGACTTGCTTGATCTTGGTACGACTCACAAGATCGTCAATCGCAGTGGATCCTGGTTCAAGTACGGCGAGACCTATCTTGGACAAGGGAAAGAGAAAGCACGAAACTTCTTGATCGAGAATCCGGAAATCACCGAAGTGATCAAGCAGAAAGTCCTGGCTGCCGGTGGCTTCGCTGCTCCGCTTGAAGAGCCAGCCGAAACCGAATCAGCCGCAGCAAGCGATGACGCGTTGGAGCCAGCAGAGATCCCCAACAGCTAGCCATTGCATTATGATGATCGACTGTTGGATAGCGGGTTGAGGTACCCGCAATCCAAGGATGAGCATCAATCAACGATCAGGTTCTTAGGTGCACAACGTGGGATTCATTCAATGGGTCTCACGTTGTGTTCGTTCGAACCAGAACTCATCTGCCCCAGCCGCAGACTCATGTCATCAACTGAGAAGCGATGAATTTCGGACGACTGACACTACACTCGAGCCTGCTGCTTCTCTGTCTGGCCGGATCTTCCGGTTGCAAAGAATCCTCCTCCGTCCAAACGCCCCCCCCCAACAAGGAGCTCACCGAAAACACGGATGCCACCGATGACCATCTAGCGACCGCCAAGAGACTGCTCAAGATTCAAGACTTCCAGGCTGCCTCCAAAGCCGCATCCAAGGCACTCGTTCAAGATCCGCAGAACCCTGAGGTTGCGATCACTGCCGCTCAGATTGAGGCCGCGCTGGGAAACCATCAGTCCGCCATTGATCTCGTCAGCTCGATCGACGTTCAGTCACGACTTGGAAAAAAGTCGATTCTGCTGCATGCCGAACAGTTGACCAAACTGGACAAGCGAAACGAAGCCGCAGATGTGATTGTTGCAGGCATCGGATCGCACGCGACCGATATAGAACTCCGACGTCAAGCTTGGCAGCTCCTCAATCACTGCGGCCGGCGTGAAGAGGCTTCTCAACAAGCAGACGTGCTCTGCCAACAGGGCAGTCTCTCTTTTCCCGAACTGCTCTCCTTGGTCAGTCGCAATCTCTCATTCCCTCGAACGTTAAAACCCAATCAACAACCAGAGAAACTGTTCGATTCAAAACTGGGGATGGCCCGCTGGAAGTTCAGCGAACAAGAATTCGACCAAGCCATCGAAGTTCTCTTGCCTCAATATGAATCGAAATTCGAGTCTCCCGCGGCCTGCGCACTGTACGGTCGACTCCTTGCTGAGATGCAGTCCTTTGAACAGTTCCCCGCTTGGCATACCAAGTGTGATGACGCCACCAAGCAACTGGCCGACTACTGGGCCGCCCTCGGCAGCTACTTCCTAGACCAACGAGAATTTGAGGCGTCCGCGCGGGCTTTACTAGAAGCCATCTATCGCAATCCAACCGATCGCGTCTGTGTCCAACGGCTCTCGAAGGTCTTTGAAGCACTCGAGCGTTCCGATGATGCTGCCCAATTTCAATACCGGGGCATCGAATTGGCCAACTGCGAACAGGCCGCCAAACGATTGGCTCTTTCACCGCGAGAAGGGCCGCTTTTACTACAGCTGTCACGCAGAATGATCACGTTGGGGCGTCCCTTTGAAACGCTCCAGTGGACTCTGGCGATGACCCCGCCTTCCGATGGTGCCAGAAGAAATGCGATTCAACAGCAACGACTTCAGTTGCTGCGATCCAAAGACGCCTTCGTCATGGCGTCGGAGTCATCCATCATCGAATTGGACCGCTCCAAATTTGAAATTCAACCTGCGATCGATTCGTTCCTGCAAGACAATGCCTCAGAGTTCATCCCCAAGACACTCGCCGTCAAGGTCTTGGCAACTCCGCGATTGGTCAACGTGGCCCACGAAGTCGGACTTGATTTCCAGTGGTACCAGGACAAAGAGATGAATCTCGCTTCGATCCCCATCCATGAGTCGATCGGTGGTGGTATTGCTATTCTCGATTTTGATCTCGATGGCTGGCCGGATATCTATTTGGCGCAAGGCTCAGGCGAGCCTCCCAGCAACGAATGCACACGCCCGAGCTTGCTGTTTCGAAACATCGAGGGCACCTTTCGAATCGCCGCTGCTTCGCAAACCGATGACTTCAACTACTCCTCCGGCTTATCTGCGGGCGACGTCAACCAAGACGGCTTTGTGGATTTGTGGATGGGCAGTTTGGGTCACAACCGCTTGCTGATCAACAACGGCGATGGAACGTTCACAGACCGAACGGCATCGCTCGGCCAATTCCCCGATCGCTTCAGCACTTCCATGGCGATCGCGGACATCACTGGTGACGGGCTGCCGGACCTATTCGAGGCAAACTACATCGAAATGGAAGGCGCCTTTGCGCTGCCAAAAGTGGGATCGGACGGCAAAGAGTCGCTTCCGTCGCCACTCCTGCACTATGCAGACTCTGATCGCTGGTTCGAGAACTTGGCGGATGGCACATTTCGCCTCCATCAGATTGATCCGGAAGTCGGCAAACCCGGCACGTCACTTGGGATCATCATCACCGACTTTGACGACGACGGATTGAACGAAGTGTTTGTTGGCAACGATGTTCGCCCCAACCACTTGCTTGTTCAGCAGGGCAACCAGCAATTTCAAAATCTCGCCAGCGTGAAAGGAGTTGCCAACGGTTTCAGCGGTGCTCCGAACGGCTGCATGGGAATCGCTGCCGGGGATTTCAATCGTGACGGCCAAATCGATTTGCACATCACCAACTTCTATGACGAATCAGCAAACCTGTACTTGCAAACGTCCGCAGCAGGATTCTCCGACTTTGCAGTCCGCTATGGCATCAACGCGGTCAGTTTGCCTTACGTCGGTTTCGGCACCAAAGCCATCGATGTCGATCGCAATGGCTGGCTCGACTTAGCAGTGACCAATGGCCATATTTTCGACATGACACATGCCAATCAAGAATACCAAATGGCACCTCAGATGCTGATGCGAACAGGCAGCCAGTTCGAATTGGTCGATGTCGAAGATGACAGTGGCTATTGGGGGAAAACCTATCTAGGACGCGCGATGGCAAGCCTCGACTTCAACCGCGATGGAGCCTCTGACCTGTTGGTTGGCCATTTGGACCAACCTGTTGCGCTTCTCAAGAATGAAACCGACACGCCCGGGCAGTGGCTTCAGATTGAATTGGTGGGCACCACCACCGAGCGAGATGCGATTGGAACTCGCGTCGTGGTGACTGCAGGACAAGAACGATTCACCCAATGGGTCACCGCTGGCGATGGCTACTTCTGCAGCGACGAGCCAGTGATCGACTTTGGCATTGCCAATCACACAATAGCTGACGAGATCGTCGTCCATTGGCCCAGTGGCAACAAGCAAAGCTTCCGAGACATTCCTACGGGAAAGCGATACTTGATCATCGAAGGCGACGAGACCATCAACGAGCGTTGATGCATTTCATGCGACATCACCTGCCGTTGCCACTCAGCTCTTGTTGGTGACAACAAGAAAAACAGCGTGAAGGATTCCTGGAATCCCGCCCAACAGCGTGAGCACGATGTTCAGGAAGAAATGCATCGAAGCCCCTACCTGCAGAAATGCGCCAACGGGCGGGAGAAAGATCGCCAGGACCAAGTTCAAAATATTGACATTCTTCATAGCGGTCCACCTTTTCGAGAATTGCGTTCAGTGCCCGTATTGTACCGCAAGTCATTGATTCAACAGCGTGCCCAGCTCGTTCGCTCCGCAGTATCTACTGAGATTCAATGAGCCCCGAGCAGCGGTACTGACGTCAATTCGTCTTGCCCTTGGATTCCATCTTGCCCCAAGTGTCTCGCAGAGACACGATACGATTGAAGACCATCTTCTCAGGCGTCGTGTCTTCATCAACGACAAAGTACCCAAGTCGCTCGAATTGAACGCGGTCTCCCTTTTCGTGCTCCACCAGAGCCGGCTCAACGAAACCCGAAACGACCTTCAATGAATCTTGATTGATATAGTCCACAAAGGTCTTGCCTTTCTCTGGTGAACCAGGGTCTTCGCAAGTGAACAATCGATCGTAAAGTCGAACTTCCACCTGCTTCGCGTGATCGGCGCTGACCCAGTGAATGGTTCCCTTCACTTTGCGCCCGGACGAGTCGGCACCACTCCTCGTTTCAGGGTCGTAGGTGCACAAAATCTCGATGACGTTGCCATCGTCGTCTTTCTTCACATCGTGACAATCGATGATGTAGCCAGCTCGCAGTCGGACTGCGCCACCCTTCTTCAGACGAAAGAACTTACGTGGTGCTTCTTCGCGAAAGTCCTCTCGTTCAATCCAGAGATTCCCGGAGAACGGGATCTCGCGATTGCCGGCTTCAGGATCTTCGGGGTTGTTCTTGGCCTCGTTGGAGTCGACCTTTCCCTCAGGCCAATTCGTGATCGTCAACTTGATGGGGTCCAACACCGCCATGCGACGAAGTGCAGACTTATTCAAATGCTCTCGAATCGAATTCTCGAGTCGAACGATATCGATTGTGCTGTTGAACTTTGCAATCCCAGCGTCGGCGCAAAAGTTGCGAATTGATTCAGGCGTATAGCCACGGCGACGATAGCCACGAATGGTTGGCATTCGTGGATCATCCCAACCGTTCACGAGCCCTTCTTTGACCATCCGCAGCATGTGCCGCTTGCCCATCAACAAGGTGCTGAGACGCAGCTTGGCAAACTCGATTTGGCGAGGATGATGAATTCCAAGTTTCTCGCAGTACCAATCGTAAAGGGGGCGATGGTTCTCGAACTCCAGGGTACACAATGAAAAAGTGATTCCTTCCAGGGAGTCACTTTGGCCGTGCGTCCAATCGTAGGTCGGATAGATGCACCACTTATCGCCAGTTCGATGATGGGTCGCACGAAGGATGCGATACATCACGGGATCTCGCAGGTTGATATTCGGCGATGCCATGTCGATCTTCGCTCTTAACGAGCGTGCACCGTCTTCAAACTCACCGGCTCGCATCCGACGAAACAGATCCAAATTCTCCTCCGGGGTCCGGTCTCGATGAGGGCTATTTCGCCCTGGCTCCGTCAAGGTGCCGCGGTACTCACGCGTTTCTTCACCGGACAAGTCACACACATAAGCATGCCCCTCGTTAATCAGCTTCTCTGCCCAGTCATACAACTGATCGAAATAGTCACTGGCAAAGTGCAAATTGTCCCACTCAAAACCGAGCCACTGAATGTCTTGCTTGATGGCGTCAACGTACTCCACTTCCTCTTTGGCAGGATTCGTATCGTCAAAACGCAGATTGCAGGTTCCGCCATACTTTTTCAGGCCAAAGTTCAGACAAATGCTCTTCGCATGTCCGATGTGCAAGTAGCCATTGGGCTCCGGTGGAAAGCGTGTGAACACTCCCGAGGATCGGCCAGAGGCCAAGTCTTCGTCAATCGCTTGTTCAATAAAGTTCTTGGATTCGCGCTTCTCAGCCGATTCAGTCATCATTCATTCCTTGGATGCTTCAATCATATCCGTCTTCGTCTCCGCCTCGCGGGGACTGCGATCAACTGGCTTGTTCCACCACGGGAGCAACAGGACTGGCCGGCTCTGGCACTTCGAGTGATCGAATGAAGTTGATCAGGTTCCAAATGTCGTCCTGTTCAAACTGCCCTTCGACAAAAGTCACTGCTGGCATGGGCGTGCCATCGATCCCCTGTGTCATCCGTCGGTAAAGATCGGCCGAACTCGAACCACCTCGAAAAACACCTTGCGCGAAGTTACGCGGCAGAGCGTTCCGCGGTGGCAAGGCGCCTCTTGCCAACAGCGGCACCAACGAGTCGTGGTTCTCGGGCTTCAAGCCGACTCGCGAAGTCCAGTCCTTGGTCCATTCGTCGTAGTCGGTCGTCTGTCCGTTTCCGCGTCCCTTTTCACCGTGACACTTACTGCAAGACGCAACTTTCCCGACAAACAACTCCTGCCCTCGCTTCACCGAAGCTGCAAAGGCCTCAGCCTGCGGGCCCTCGGAGAACGCAACGACGTCATCATAAGATTCTGCGAGCGGAAGATCCTCAGGTGGTTCGGGCACCTCCAACACTTCGTCGCTGGCATCGAGCCAAGACTCACCAACATCAGCAGCAAAGTCCTCGGCAATCTCCCAGGACTCGCTATACAGTTCAAAGTCTCTCAATTGCTGACCGCTGGTTTGCTGAAGTGTTTTCTCATAGGTCGCCTGCAACTCGGCGTCATCGCTCAAGTCCTCGGACACTTCCTGATACAGCTCGAATGCTTCCACGTCGGAGGCCAAAGCCTCATCCCCCGATTCCGCTGCAGCAGTCAAACGCTCGTGCAATCCGCTGTCGGTCTTCAATCTCTCTGACATGGCGAGATAGGTTTCGTAGGCTTGCAGATCTTCACCATCCACGTCCTCATTGATCGTTTCCAGCTTCTCTGCCAGTTCTGGTGTGAGGCTGGAGGCGAACTGGTGGTTCAGAATGCGGTCACCGCCTTCCAGATCAAGCTCGAACATTGCATCGTCGACAAGGTTTCGTTCGACCTCACCGCGCCAAGACAGATAGATCACGTAGTCGACCAATGCCTGGATGTCATCTTCGGTCAATCCGGGGATCGGCTTCATTGCGGTTCCATCGATTCCACCACGAATCAACTTGGCCATGTCCTCACGCGTTGGCTTCTCCCCGCGTGGAGTTGACTTGAATTTGAAGACACCCATTCGATAATCACGTGGATAGGGCACTTGAACCGCCGCTGTTGGTCCGCGTCCATTTCCACTAACGCCGTGACATACCGCGCAGTGCTTGCGAAACAAGCCGCGTCCCTCGGCCTTCTCGTGGCCCGATGCTCGTGTCAGCCGTTCGATCTTAACGACGGATGCAAGATCCTCGTCATCAACAACGACTTTCGGCAATGTGGGCTCATCAGGTGTACCGAACATGTCCCCAACGACCCAAGCAGCATCCTCGGCCGCCTGATCCATTGGAATGTCCTTCTGGATTTGGTACTTGATCGAATGCACCAAATTGGGCTCGAACGCCACCGGAGGCTCCACGCGGGAACTACATCCGGCAAAGCTGAGGAAGCTAGTAAGCGATAGCAACAATACGAAACGGGCAGACGATCCACACATTTTATTCACTCGACGAAGGCTGGCGAAACAGTACAACCAATTGTATCTGCAAGCCAATCATTAGGTACCCGCACAGATTGTCGCGGCCTGTTCGAGGGCGACATCCATTCGCTTCAATACGGTGTCTTTTCCCAGGACGGCTAGAGTATCGAACATCCCAAAGCCGCCGGGTCGTCCGGTTGTCGCCACACGAATCGCGTGGATCACGTCTTTCAGTTCAATCCCCGCGGATTCGCAGAATGCGTTGACCGAGGCCTCGACGGCGGTCGCATCGAAGGCAGTCGCCTCTGCCAAATGGTTTCGCAGTTGCCGCAGTAGAGCCTGCGCGTTTTCTGGCTTGCAGATTCTCTTTTTGAAAGCCTTTTGGTCGTACTCAATCTCGTCGACGAAGAAGTAATCGAACTCCAAAATGTCTCCAGCGATCTTCATCCGGTCACTCGCTCCTTCGACCACCGCACGCAATTGAGACTCCGCGTCTGCTGCTTCCAACAAACCAGCTCGCTTCGCGAATGGTCTCGCCCGATCAACCCGCGTGTCCAAGGACAGGTTTACAAACGCGTCACCTTGGAAGGCGATGAGTTTCTTAACGTCGAAGGCGGCCTTGGACTTGTTGACCCGTTCGAGGCTGAACTTCTCGATCATTTCCTTGACGGTGAATTTTTCCGTTTCCCCGTCGAGCGACCAACCTAACAACAACAAGTAGTTCAAAATTGCATCGGGGTCGCATCCGATCTCGCGATAGAAGTCGACCAGCACGGGATTGAAGGTGTCATCGTCGGTATCGATCTGACAACGACTGGCGATCGACTTGCCTTGCTCGAGCAACTGCGAGAAACCTTTGTCGCTGACGTACTCCTTGAGCTTTCGCTTGCTGAGTTTCTTGGATCCCTTGGGATCGGCAACGAAGGGCAGGTGCGCGTATTCGGGTCGCTCATAGCCCAGGGACTCGAGAATGAAGATCTGTCGTGGTGTGTTGGAAAGATGCTCTTCCGCACGGACCACATGCGTGATGCCAAACTCCTGGTCGTCGACGGTACTGGCCAAGTGATACAAGCAGCTTCCGTCAGGGCGTTGAATGACGGTGTCCTGCTCTTGGTCCCAAGCGAAGCGAACCTCTCCGCGAACGAGGTCGTTGATCACGCACTCGCCTGCTCGCGGCATTTTCAGCCGAACGGTCTTGGGACGTCCCTCGGCCTCAAAAGCAGCGGCCTGCTCATCGCTCTCCGCCATCCAACGACGGTCGTAGAAGAAACGCTCCCCCTGCTTCTCAGCCGCCTCACGCAAAGCTTGCAGTTCGTCAGGCCGCGAGTAGTCACGATAAGCATGCCCGCTGGCCAACAATTTTTCGGCGGCAGCCTGATGATGATCGGCACGTTGGGACTGATAGTACGGTTCAAACGGACCACCCACATCAGGACCCTCGTCCCAGTCCATCCCCAACCAACGAAATCCATCAAGGATCGGCTGGATCGCCTCGTTGACGTTTCGCTCCTGGTCGGTGTCGTCGATCCGCAAAATGAACTGTCCGCCAGCTTGCTTGGCCAACAACCAATTGAACAAAGCAGTGCGAACTCCACCGATATGAAGGTACCCGGTTGGGCTGGGAGCAAAGCGAGTGCGAACCATGAGCTGAAACTATGGGAAGAATTTGACGTGAAGGCTGAACAAAACGCGATGCGGGGTAGGGCGGAGCCCTCGTCGCGTCGAGACACAATATGTATCGCGGCCGCGAAACTCGCCAGAGTGCGACCAAAGCAGGCCAGCGAAAACCGACACTCATTCGTCCAACTGAGTTCGCAACGTCTTCATTCCACGGTGCAGCAAACCGGCGATCGCACCACTGGACTTCTCCAATTTTTCGGCCACTTCACTCAGTTTCATGCCCTCCAGATAGTGCAACCGGATGGCCTCTCGCTGTGAATCCGGCAGTCTTTCCACGGCATCGGCAACCTTCAGCACGTTCTCACCAAAGGCCACATTCTGACTGGGCGTCGGCCCGTCTCCCGCCAGCAGGCCCTCCAGACGCATCGATGACTGAGCCAGTCTTTGTTCCATCGACTGCTCTCGACGGACGTCGCGTTTATCACGGTGCATGTCCCGATCAAGATGGCACAGGTGGTGCGCGAGAATTCTTCGCAGCCAACCACGGAACTCTGCTTCGGTAGTGCCTCGAAAGCCTTCCAATCCCTGCACGGCTTGAAGCATGGCCTGCTGAACCATGTCTGAAGCACCAATTTTGGCTTGATAGGCTTTACGCATTTGAGTCCGCGCTAGCATCCGCAGATAAGGTTCATACGCTGCGACGATGGCAGGATCACTCACATCGATCAGTGGGTTGTCATCGTCAGAAGCTGGATTCGATGCATCCGTCATCGACTCATCCTTTCACAAGTGGATTTACTTCGGCACGACTCTGCTTGGCCAACTGCGTCGTAATCGATTCGATCACGGCATCCGCCAACAAGTCCAACTCGTCGTCGCTGGCAACCAATGGAGGCATCAGGATGATCACATCCCCCAAGGGCCGAATCCAGACGCCTCGACTGATCGCGTCGCGACAAACACGTTGCCCCAAGAGTTGATCGGAGTCGAAGCTGGTCTTGGTGGCTCGGTCTTGGACTAACTCGATCCCAACCATCAAACCGCGGCCGCGAATGTCGCCCACGTGAGGGTGGTCTGCCAGACGACTGCTGAGTCGCGTGCGAAGCCGTTCTGCTTTGGCATCAACTTGCTCGACTACCTGGTGGCGTTCAAACAGGTCAATGGACGCAATCGCGGCTGCGGCAGCCAAGGGATTGCCGGCGAAAGTGTGTCCGTGAAAGAACTGTTTCGAGTCCGCTGCTGGTGCCAAGAAAGCTTGATAAATTTTCGGCCGAGCAACCGTGGCGGCCATGGGCAGGTAGCCGCTTGTCAGCCCTTTGCCCATACACATGATGTCGGGAGTGACTGATTCATGTTCGCAGGCAAACAACTTTCCAGTGCGACCGAATCCTGTTGCCACTTCGTCACAGATCAGCAACACATCGTAACGATCACACAATGCTCGAATTGACTTCAGCAAGCCTGGGGGATGCGTGATCATTCCCGCGGCTCCCTGGACCAACGGCTCCATCACGACGGCCGCAATCGTCTCATGATGGCGTTCCAGCAGAGACTCGACTTCGGCCACATAGGCGTCGAGCACACTGCCGGCGTCTTCCCCATCGGGCATTCGATACGTGCATGGCAGGGGGCCGCGCACCGGAGTGAACAAGATCGGTGCGAAGAGTTTATGAAAGTACTTGATCCCGCCGAGTGACACTGCACCAGTCGTATCGCCGTGATATGCCGAGGCAAGCGCCAGGTAGGTCGTCTTCTGGGGTCGCCGATGATCGCATTGCTGCCAATACTGAAAAGCCATCTTCAGAGCGGCTTCGACAGCCGACGAGCCGTCGCAACTCAAGAAAACGTGCGACAGGTCGCCAGGCGTGATCTCTACCAAACGCCGGGCCAATCGCTCGGTGGTTTCGCACGACATTCCCAGCGTTGTCACGTGGGCGACTCGATTGAGCTGCTCAATGACAGCTGCGTCAATGTCAGGGTGGCGATGCCCGTGAACGTTGCACCAAAGGCTGGAGACGCCATCGAACAACCGCCGACCGTCCGTTGTGGTCAGCCAGCAGCCCCGGGCCTGCTGGATCTCCAGCGGCTCGTACTCGGCCATGGGGGTAAAACCATGCCAATGAGCATGGTGCTGGTCCGTCAAAGTTGTCGTCATCTGCAAGTTTTGATCGTCGGAGGACTTTACCAGCGGTTTTTGCGGTTCGCATTGGGTACTGAAACCGCTAAAACGTAGTTCTCTATTTCAAGGGAGTGAGAGCAACGATGGCAAGAGAAGCAGTCTACCAGCAATCTGATCCAGAGACCGCCATGGCACCGGAAATGCCAGCGGAGAACGATAGCTCTCTGCGTCCCCGACGAATGGACGAAATGGTCGGTCAGCGTGACGTGATCGAGCGATTAAAAATTGCCATCGAAGCCGCTCAGAAGCGTGGCGAGCCACTTGGTCACATTCTGTTTGACGGACCTCCGGGACTGGGGAAGACGACTTTCGCGACGGTAATTCCCGCCGAGATGGAAACGACGGTTCAGATGGCCAATGGTGCCGGACTGAGAGCGCCCAAGGATCTGCTGCCCTATCTGACCAACCTGTCCGAAAACAGCGTTCTGTTCATCGACGAAATCCATCGCGTCCCAAAAGCAGTGGAAGAGTATCTCTATACCGCGATGGAGGACTTCCGAATCGACATCGTCCTCGGCGAGGGCGTGAGCGCTCGGACACTCAACTATGAACTGCGTCCGTTCACATTGATTGGTGCCACGACTCGCGCAGGGATGCTAAGCGCACCACTCCGAGACCGTTTTCAGATTCGTGAACACTTGGGTTGGTACACACAGAAAGAACTGTGTGAGATCGTGCTGCGAAACTCTACCAAGCTCAAAGTGCCCGTCGACGATCCCGCTGCAGAGGTGATCGCATCACGAAGTCGCCGCACACCTCGATTGGCCAACAACCGTTTGCTTTGGGTACGAGACTACGCGCAAAGCAAAGCAGATGGCAAAGTGACAGCAGACATTGCCACTTCCGCATTGGACATGATCGGAATCGATCAGCTTGGCTTGGACAAACAAGACCGCGGTTACTTGGACACGCTGATTCGAATCTTCATGGGTGGCCCCACAGGACTGGAAGCCATTGCTCACACGATGAACGTCAGTAGTGACACTCTCGAAGACGAAGTCGAGCCGTTCCTGTTGCGAAGTGAACTGCTAGTCCGCACGCGCCGTGGTCGGATCGCTACCGACAAAGGGTACCGGCACATGAAGAAGCTTCGACCAGAAGCCAGTGCCTAACTTCATCCACTGATCATTTCCGCTTCTTAGCGGCTTTCTTTCGTGTCGTTTTCTTGGTCGCTTTGCGCGAGCCTTGGATCGTCGACTCGTAGTACTTGATGAACTGCTTCGGCGTCGCGCACTTCATCGCTTTTCCGACGACATCTAAAGGCACATCGTCGATATTCTTGAATCGCACGCAGGACTTTCCCATGTCCAACTTCTTGCCCGCGCCTGTCCAGGCTTTCACAAACCACTCTCGATGCTCTTCGGCGCTATAGACCGCCATCATGTAAATCGACATGTAGTTCTTTTGCGAAGCCAAGTGTGCGTAGGGCAAAGGTTGCTTGGGATCGCAGTGGTATCCGTCCGGATAGAGACTGTGCGGGACAAAGTAGCCGATCATCCCATACTGCATTCCCTCCTCGAATCCCTTGGGCAGGTTCTTTCGCATCACATCGCGAATCGCTGAAATCGGTTTACGGCGCTCAGGCGGCAGTTCCTTAAGGTACTGAGCAACTGTTTTCGCTTGACTTTGCATGGGGTCTGCCTCGAGTCTCAATCCAGCAAGTGGAGGGGGCTACAAACTCATTCCGCTTCCAAGCAGAACGGCTTCGTGAACGGCCAAATCATGCTCGGAATTCCAGGCTAACTTTTTCTCACCTCGAATCACTTTCGCGAGGTCTTGGAACTCTTTGTCGTAGCGTCCAGTCAACTTCGGCAAATCAACGACCTGAAATCCTTTCTTGAATTTACCGCGCGGCCGATCGAGGGCCAGCGACACTTTAGCCGGCTCCAAGGGACCGATCAGAAACGCGCCGTTTTCACCGACGACATGAAAGTGTCGCCGGGGGAATCCAAACGGATCCAAGTGATTGCAGCGAACCGTTGCGATCGCATGTGGATAATCAAAGACGGCCAGTTGGTTGTCATGAAAGGAGTCCTTGACCGGATAGCTTTGGTGGCTGTGCGAGGTGATCTTGCGAGGCTTCCCCAAGACGGTCACCATCGCATCGATCACATGACAAGACAGTTCAAACATTCCGCCACCTGCGAATTGGCTCAACTCTTGTCGCGTTTCATCCCCAACACGTTTGCCCATTTCAGCGGTGACCTCGGTGATCGGCCCCAACCAACCGTCCTGCAAAACCTGGAACAACAACTCGAACGCTGGGTTGTACCGCAGCATGTAGCCCATCTGGATGGTCAGTCCGCGCTGATCCGCCTCGGCATGAAGCTTGCGACAAGCTTCCATCGATGTTCCGGCCGGTTTGTCCAAATGAATGTGCATGCCTGCTTTCAGGCAGGCGATCGCCGTCGGCACCAACTGATCTACCGCCGTCTCTACCGCCACAGCCTTGAGCCCAGGCGTGCCAAGCAACTCCTGCTGCGTCAGCCAGGGCAGACCGCGGTAGGCATCCGTATCAGCCACCTCCCTACGCCGTTGCTCGTCGGGTTCAACCACGCCAACGACCTCGAACAAATCACTCAAGTCTCGCATCGCCTGCATCTTGCCGCTGGCGTGCGCATGCCGCGTGCCGATCTGACCAATCCGGATTCGCGTTGGCCGCTCTGCTGCTTGAGTGGCTTGCGGCAGAACCCCGGCGGAGACGGTAGCCCCGGAAGTCGCTAGAAATCGCCGACGGGAAATGAAAGGTGTGGTTTGCATGCTCAGACTCGGAAAACTGGCCAGATGTATTTGTTGCGACATCATACCAGCCCTTGAAATCAAACGATGATCCGAATCAACTTCCTATATATTGTTTGCCAATCCTTCCGTCACACTTCGTGACTTCTACAGAGAGAGAGCCCCCATGCTGACTGCGCAAGAAGAGCACATCTTGGTGATCCCCGAATCCGTGATCAACGGCATTGGCACCATCGATGGATTCGAGGCCGACGTGGATCGATTCCTGCAGCCAATTCTGCAAAGCGATCAACTCTCTTTTCAACCGCGCAGCCAAATGGAGACCGACCCAAGCTTCAAGCAGCTGATTCCCTATGTGTTGCTGGAGTGGACCGACGCGGATGGCACCATCAAGTTGTTCACCTACACACGTGGGGGCGGATCAGGTGAAGCAAGATTGCATGCCAAACGAAGCGTAGGGATCGGCGGTCACATCAGTCGCGAAGATGCGGCTGACGGCGCAGACCCGTACTCCACCGGAATGCAGCGTGAGCTGACCGAAGAAGTCCAACTGGAATCCACCTACCAGGAAAGCCGCGAAGGATTGATCTACGATCCGTCCAACGATGTCGGCAGAGTGCATCTCGGTGTGGTCCATCGATTTGTGCTTGAACAGCCCAACGTGAAGAGCAACGAAGCAGATCTTGCAGAAGGAGGATTCGTCAGCGTCGAGGAACTGTGTAGCGAAATCGATCGGCTTGAAACATGGAGCCAACTTGCAATCCAAGCGTTGTATCGCTGAGCCTTCTGACCCACGGAAGTAACACCCTGATGATCTATCTAGATAACCATGCCACCACACGCTGCGATCCTCGAGTGGTCGACGCGATGATCCCATGGCTTTCCGAGCATTTCGGAAATCCCCACAGCAGCCACGACGCTGGCAAGAAAACCGCCGGCGCGATCGAAGCCTCCATCGCTGACATCGCAGCACTGCTTGGCGTAGGGACTGATTCCGTGGTGATGACCAGCGGCGCGACCGAAAGCAACAGTTTGGCAATTCGCGGCGTGTGCACCCATCCACGCCAGAAACGGCGACATCTCGTGACCGTCACCGCCGAACATCCCGCAGTCCTGGACGTCGCCACCGACCTGGAACGCGAAGGCTTCCGCGTGACGCGTGTACCGGTTTGCCAGACCGGTTCGCCCGATGCAGGAATCGTGGACATGAATCAGCTCGCCGAGGCAATCGACGACGACACCGCGTTGGTTTCGGTGATGTGGGCCAACAACGAAATCGGAGCCATCGCTCCAATGCAAGAGATCGCAAAGCTATGTCACGATCGCGGGGCGCTCCTTCATAGCGACGCCACGCAAGCAGTTGGGCGAATCCCAGTGGATACTCTGAAGACCGATGTGGATCTGCTGAGCGCAACGTCTCACAAATTTTATGGGCCCAAAGGCACGGGACTGTTGATCGCAGGCAATTCCAATCGCCGAGTCCGCCTGCGTCCTCAGATCGTCGGTGGTGGGCAACAGCAAGGAATTCGCAGCGGGACGATGAATGCCGCTGGTATCGTCGGGTTCGCAACGGCACTTCGTTTGTGTGTCGAATCCATGGACTCTCACAACGAAAGAGTTGCGACTTTAAGGCAACGTTTGCTCGACCGTCTCACTGGCTCGATCCCGGGCATCACCATCAATGGGCCAGAGATGGTGCTCCGCAAACGGATCCCAGGAAACTTGAACCTGGCCTTGCCGAACATTGAGGGACAGGCCTGGATGTCAGCCGTTCCTGAGATTGCCTTCAGCAGTGGATCGGCATGCAGTGGAGCGGACGCAGCCCCCAGCCATGTTTTGACAGCAATTGGCCTGGATGAGTCAAAAGCCCGTCGTAGCGTTCGATTTGGGATCGGGCGGTTCAACAGCGAGCAAGAGATCGATGAAGCTGCCGATGCACTTGTCGAGGCTCATGCCAAGGTCTCTGCCCTAGCGATCTGATCCTCGCAGCTTCTTCGCCAGCCAAGCCAAGACCCCCAAACCACCAACCCTCCGTTTCACTTCCTCACTTGCCCACAAAATCTCTCTTTACCCAATCAAGGGCAGGGCGTTAGGATTCGGTGGTGAAACTCGATGGAGTGCTGCGCCAAGGCGAACGGTCCTCCACAAACACATCTTTCAAGGATTGAGTGATGGGCGGAGTCCCCGTGCTACTAAAGTTGATTGCCATGATGGGAATCACTTATGGATGGCAACCCGACAACTACGGCGGCGTTGAGTACATCGTCCAAGTCTCACCCGATGATCTTCAAGACATTGAACGACTCGGTGAGATCAGCAGTGCGATTGACCCAAAGGTACAAGGGCACGTTTCGCGCGTGATCATCCGCGTCGGCCGAGGTCCTTTGCCCAGAAAGACACCGCCTAATCTAGCGCAACGTTCTCGCAACGCAGCTGATATCGCTGCGGACTACTCCGCCGTTCCGATACCCGAGATGCAGGATTCACGCCGGGCGATTCCGATTGCCGGTGTTGCTTCGCAGCGAGGCCAACGTCAGGCAGAAGTCATGAAGCCTCAAACAGGCGGCGGCTTCAACTTGCCAAACCTACCATCCTCCCTCGCAGGTGGCCAAGACGCTTCGAAGAGTCTCAACCAGGCTGGTCAAGAACTACTGCAGCGCGGCGCCGAGAAGTTTGGCAATGCAGCCAGCGAAGCGACCAAGGCGTTTCAAGACGCAGCAGCGAAATCGTTGAGAGGCCAAGCCTCGCGGCAGGCCGCGCCCCCATTCACGGGCTCCGATCCAAACGGCACTTTTGCAAGGCCACGTACGAACGGCCCTTCGACAGACCCAAGTGGTGCCCGCAACACAACTTGGAACGATTTTGCTCGCACCCGGCCGGGAGGTCCATCCACCAATCCCGTTAGCAACTCCAATGCCGCTCGCCCCGACCCGCGAGCCGCAACGGGGCTCGGCCCCAGCGATGCCTTCGGACAGATGCCGCGCGGCACGTCCTTCTCCCGCAACGACACCACCAATCCATTCACTGATCCAAGTCGCACTCAACCTCAAGCCGAAATGTTCTCTCAGGCCCAGCAAATCGCCCTGGATCGCCAGCGGCAGCAAGCTCGCCTGGATGAAGAGCAACGTGTGCGGAACGCGACCTTAGCTCAGACTCCCGTCACGGGAACCGATCAAGATTTGACCGCGGCTGAGATCGCTGCTGGAGCTGTCAAACTTGATTCTTACCGTCGCCCGATCGACAAGTATGGACGGCTGGTAACTGTTTCCCCCACTCGCAGCCCGGCCACAACCAGTCAATTTGATCCGTATGCTGAACAACGCGCGAGACTCAACGGCCAAAGCGCAAGTTCGCTTGGCCCGCCCAATCCCAACTTAAACGCTCCGACGAACAAACCACTGCCAGGACGAACGACCCCGTCTTTGACCGCAGCTGAAATTGAAGCGCAACGCATGGCCCAACTTCAGGATCAACAACGACAACAAGACCTGATTCGTCAACAGCAAGAACAGGCACTCCGCAGTCAGCAAGGCCAAAGCTTCAATACGCCATTCACTAACAACATCAACCAGCCGAGTTTCAATCAGCTCAGTCCCGAGCGTTTCGCAACCAATCAACGCCAGTTTGAACCGCAGCGCGAGCAAGGACTCCAAGCCCCCTCGATCAACCAACCGATCCGCAATGGCAACCTTGCACAAACCCAAAGCAACCCAACGGTGTTCACCAACGCACCTTCGCGTGTGCTCGAACGCGATCCGCCCTCGCTCTCGAATCGACCTCCACAACTTGAATCTGCGATCTCAACTCGTCGTGTTGCAGCACAACCTCTATTCAATGGCCTCTTGCTGGTCTCTTTTGTCGCAAACATCTACCTGATGTTTTGGCTGAAGAACCTGAGACTCCAATTTCGAGACATGGTTGCTGCCAAACGGCTAGCGAATTCGACGACCAATCAAGTCGCTTGATCGCCGAAAATCGCCGGTTTTGGCCCAACTCGATCTCTCAAAGAAAAAAGTCTTCATCAATCCCAACCACTCACCGCTGAACATTTGCACCCATGCCCTGGCGTTCTGAGCCGATGATTTCTTGCGGAAACCCGTTTTCCGCCAGAAAGACAGCGGCGAATTTTGTGATTTGATATATCATGAACAGGCCAGATGGGGGGAGAATAGATCGTCCAAGACCCTTGGGCGGGTGGTTCTCCCTGCGAGCTTTGCACACAATTCGCGTTTTTAAACTGAAAACTCGTCTAATCTCATCTCTTCGCAGATTTTCTCTGCGGTTTTGAACATCGCAATTCGCACCGTCTTACGGGGGGATTGCTTACGCATACTGTTTGAGGGTGAGGGGCAGAAAGATGGGGAAAACTAGAACCAAAGAACGCAGAGAATTGGAGAATAGATGACTAAGAACTTGCTAATCGTGGACGATCACGAAATCATCCGGATGGGCCTTCGCTTGATGCTGGAAGGAACATCACTTGAGATTGCAGACGAGGCAACAACTGCAGCAGAAGCTTTGGCTTCGATCGAGAAATCGCTTCCTGATGTCGTCCTAATGGACATTCGAATGGAAGGTGGCGATGGTCTCAATGCGCTTGGCCGCATGAAACTGGATCACCCGGATCTCCCAATCGTTCTGTTCTCGGCGTATGACAATCCAACCTACATCGCGCGTGCCGTTGCACTTGGTGCATCAGGTTATGTCCTGAAGTCGGCTCCTCGCGAGCGTTTGATCGGTGCTCTGGAAACCGCGGCTGCTGGCGAATCCGCCTGGACTCGCGAAGAGCTTCGCCGCGTCACGGGTGCCTTGGCAACTCCGCGATTGAGCCAAGACATCGAGGTTCCGTTGACTCAGCGCGAGAGCGAAGTCCTTCGTCAAATGGCCCTTGGTTTGACCAACAAGGAAATCGCCAAGATGTTGGGAATCAGTTACGAGACGGTCAAGGAGCATGTGCAGCACATTCTTCGCAAGATCGGCGTCAGTGACCGAACCCAAGCCGCAGTTTGGGCAGTACGTAAAAACTTGGTGTAGTAGCCAAGTTTGATTCAAATTAAAAAGGACGCACTCTTCAGAGTGTGTCCTTTTTTTGTGCGCCCACGGTGCGTGTTGCCACAGGTGCAAGCATCTCGCCCAAGCTAAACTGTGTGCTCGCAATTCGCCGGCAGATACTCACGTCAAACACGTAATCACATGCCAGTTCCTCTCGAACATGAATTGCGCGAACTTTGGAATCAAAACGAGAGCCCCGACGCCTTCGCCTTCTTGGCAGCACGGAGCAGCACCAGCTCGCTCGCAGAGATCGCTGCACTCGTCAAAGTAGATCAGTCGTACCCGCTGGCGGACCAACACCCCCTATCGCGTCGAGGATTACCGGCGTCGGATGCCCAAGTTGGCATCCGACCCTGAGATCATCGTGGAACTCGCCATCGCGGAGTTTGAGTCACGCGCTGACGGAGACACCATCCCAAGCATCGACGAATACACGTCGCGATTCAGTGACATCGGCCAATCGCTTCGATCTCGGCTTGAACAAGTCGCGTTCGCGACCCGTGTCTCGGACACAGAATATCAGGGCAGGATGTCCGACTCGACGTGATCATCATTGATCAATTCGAGCAATGGCTGCACGCGAACCGCACTGAAGATGGACCTCAGTTGGCTCAAGCCCTGCGTCAGTGCGACGGGGGAGCCGTTCAAGGGATCGTATCGTCCGCGATGATTTCTCGATGGCTGCGGCCCGCTTCATGAAAGAGTTGGAGGCCCCGATCGTGGAGGGGCACAACTTTGCGACCATCGATCTGTTTGATCGCGATCATGCAGAGCGAGTCTTGATCAAGTTTGGCCAGGCGTTTGGCAAATTGCCCGACGACTCACAACCTTTGTCAGAACAACAGTCTTCCTTCGTGAAGTCCGTTGCTTCGGGACTCGCCGAGCAAGAGGGGAAAACGGTTTCGATCCGACTGTCGCTCTTTGCTGAGATGATCAAGAGCAAGCCTTGGGTGCCACACACACTGGATCAGGTGGGTGGGACCGCCGGAATCGGCGTCAACTTCTTGTCACAGTACGGCGAGTTTGGTGAGCAAACCGGCAATGTTGTGAGATCGGAAAAGAAGGCCACCGCATTCGAAACTTGTCCGCAGATGAACCTGACTTGGTTTCAGGCAGCTCGGCACTACCGTTGGCTCAGCGAGCAAGAGGGCATTTTCGAAAATCAAGTGTGCTATCCACCGATTGCAGAGATCAAAGCGGGAATGGAGCTACCTGCAGACGCGTTTCAGCGAACCGGGTATCGCCTGCCGACCGAAGCCGAGTGGGAGTTCGCTTGCCGAGCCGGCACAACGACACCCCATTACTTTGGTAACGACTCCTCATTGCTGGCACTGCATGGGCATTCCGTTGAAACGGCGAAAGATCGCCCAAGCCCAGTTGCCATGCTGCGGCCAAACGACTTTGGGCTGTTCGACATGCTCGGCAACGCGATGGAATGGTGCCACGATCCCTACGTAGAAATCTACGGAGATCGCCCTACAGATGGCGAGCAGATGCCAGTGGTGAATGACCAGCATCGCGTGATCCGCAGTGGTTCGTACTGGACCAAGGAATCCTATCTGCGATCGGCGAAGCGTTTTCGCAATCAACCACATAAGACACGCACCGACTATGGATTCCGGGTGGCCAGGACTCATGCACCTTGAGCACAAAAAAAACGGGCCAACCTCAATAGAGGATGGCCCGCTTGTTCAATTGAAAAGGGTCGTTTCAAAAACGCAGTCGAAGACTATTCGCCGTCGCCCGTTGGGAACAGCGGTCCGGCAGCACCAAGGCCACCCTTCAAGTCTTCGGAGTCCACACTTGGAACGCTTCCACCAGCTTCCGCGGCTTCTGCTTCCGCAGCAGCACGCTCTTGCTCTTCGCCCCATTCAACGCGTTTGAGCGACAAGCCAATTTTACGCTCGTCGGTGTCAACACGAAGCACTTTGACTTCGATGTCTTGGCCAACTTTGACGACCTCTTCTGGATCCTCGACCTTGTGCTCTGCCAACTCACTGATGTGAAGCAGACCTTCCAGTCCATCTTCCAAGCCGATGAAGACACCGAAGTTGGTGATCTTGGTGACTTGGCCTTTGACCAATTGGCCGGGCTGGTACTTGTCCGGAATGTCGCCATCCCAAGGATCGTTGTCCAGTTGCTTCAGTCCCAGTGCGATACGTCGACGAGTCTCGTCGACGCTCAACACGCGGCAGGAAATCTCTTGGCCCTTCTCCAGCATTTCGCTGGGGTGACCGATCTTTCGAGTCCAGGACATGTCGCTGACGTGCAGCAAGCCGTCGATTCCTTCTTCCAACTCGATGAAAGCACCGTAGTTGGTCAGGTTTCGGACCTTGCCGAGCACATCTTGGCCCTCTGGATAACGCTCCAGGACTTCGTCCCAAGGATTCTTCTGAGTCTGCTTCATACCCAAAGAAAGCTGTTGGCCTTCTGGATCGACACCCAAGATCTTGACATCGATCTCGTCGCCGATGTTGACCAATTCGCTTGGATGATTGACGCGTTTGGTCCAGCTCATCTCGCTGATGTGGACAAGTCCCTCGATGCCTGGCTCGAGTTTGACGAAAGCACCGTAGCTCATCACGTTGACGACTTCGCCCTTGTGATCGGTATCCACAGGATACTTCTCTTCGATGTTCTCCCAAGGGTTGCGGTCCTTCTGCTTCAAACCGAGAGCAATC
>JBGCGI010000106.1:0-3650 GCA_045110715.1 Rubripirellula sp. | reverse complement strand
TGGGGATCAGCACGAAATCTATACTGCTACCTGCCCAGAACTAACAACTCTGAACACTTGCCAGGTCGGCCCCGGATGCGCAACCTTTTCTTTCCTAATCATTCAAAGGCGGTCTAGATGACGTGGTTAATCGCGGTCTGCATCGCATCAGCAATCACAGCATCTTTGATTCTCGTTCCTCTGGTTCGGTTTCTCGCGCGCACCTTCAACATCGTTGATCGCCCGGATGCCGAGCGGAAATTGCAGGAGAAACCGATCGCCCTCGGTGGCGGCTTGGCCGTTTTCCTAGCCTTCGTGACGGCCTTTTGCGCCGCCGTGATCGTCGATCGCCAGTTCTTTGAACGCAGCTTGGGAGACATTCCAGCCAACTGGTATCTACTGTTCTTCGCCGCTGGAGCAATCCTGATCGTTGGCCTGATCGACGACGCGTGGGCGCTTCGTGGTCGACAAAAACTTCTACTTCAATGTTTGATCGTGGTGGGCTTGGTTGGCAGCGGCACCGTGATCGAAACCGTTAGCCTGATGGGCTTTGATCTCCAGCTAGGCGTCTTTGCTTACCCAATCTCCGTACTTTGGCTGCTGATGGCGGTCAACGCACTGAACTTGATCGACGGCGCGGATGGCATGGCGACCACCGCGGGAACATTCATCTGCCTCGGCTTGGGCTTCATCAGCCTTCAGTCCAGCGCCTCCCTGCTCACAACCCTGGTTGGCTTCGGCATGGCCGGAGCTTTGATGGGTTTCCTTGTGTTCAACCGCCCCCCCGCATCGATCTACCTTGGCGATGCTGGCAGCATGATGATTGGGCTGTTCGTCGGCGTGCTGGCAGTCTGGAGCAACGTCAAGGAATCAACCGTCCTGGCCTCTGCACCGATCGCAATCCTGGCGATTCCACTGTTCGATTCCACCGCCGCCATCATGCGTCGGTGGCTTACCGGAAGAAGCATTTACGCAACCGATCGCGCTCATCTGCACCATCTGCTGCAGGAAAAATATGGCAACAAGAAAATGTTGCTGTTCGTGGCTGGCCTGTGCGCGATCACCACAACGCTTTCAACATTATCCGTCTACCTGAACTTGCCGTGGCTGGCCGCCTTGGGCGTTGCGATCGTGTTGGGGATATTGGTCGTGACACGGTCCTTTGGACACGCCGAATGCCGACTTCTGCTTGGCAGAGCGTCTCATTTTGCCCAATCGTTTGCGACCAGCCCAACACGCTGCGACACCGAAAAACAACAACGCCGAGTACCGCTTCAGGGCGTTGGAAAGTGGGACACGATCTGGGAACCCATGGTCGACTTCGCCAAGAGCCATGATCTGGCGAAAGTGAAGATTGATCTGAACTTGGCGTGGATTCACGAAGGCTATCATGCAAGCTGGCAAAGTGTTCGCCTTCCGGAAAAGGCAGTTCAACTCAACATTTGCGTCCCTCTTTTCACCAAGCGTTCCTCCGACAGCAGCCAAATCCAAATCGGTCGTCTGGAAATCGTGGCACACGCTGAGAGCCCCGGTGTCTATGAGCGAATCGCACAATTGAGTGATCAATTGACAGATCTGTGCCCCGAAATCGATCGGATCGTTGGGAAGCTTGAGTCGGATCGATTGGCGATTCAGAACCGGACAACCACCGATTCGGAAACTCTGCCCGAGGAAACTGGCGTACAACGAGACCCTGAGCCGATTTCAATGCCTGGCGTCGTTAGTCGTTAGTCGCCGGAAATCCAAGGCCAGTCCATCTCTGGCTGTCACCACTTCAGACGTGTCTTTTCGTGCCCATTCTGCCGCCTGAACCTGATACTTTCCCACTTGATTTGTTCCAGAAGCCAGAGCTTGTGGAACAATCCTGGTGGATGATGTACACCAAATCGCGTCAAGAAAAGCAGCTGATGCGAAGACTGCGACAGCTGGAAGTCCCGCACTATGGACCTCAGATTGCTCACCGCACGCGATCACCGGCCGGGCGTATTCGCACCTCGTATGCTCCTCTGTTCACCAACTACGTGTTCGTGTGCGGCGACGAGGAAGTTCGATACCATGCGATTTGCACCGGCTGCATTCAAAAAGCAACCGTGATCACCGATGTTCCAGGATTCGTTGCAGACCTCCAGCAGATCAACGACCTCGTCAACATGGGCGTGCCGCTGACCGTCGAAAGCCGACTGGAGGCTGGCCAGATCGTTCGTGTTCGCAGCGGTTCCTTTGCCGGGTACGAGGGAGTCATCCTTCGTCGTGAACAAGAAACCAGGCTGTTGGTTTCGGTCAAGTTCATGGAGCGGGGAGTAAGCGTTAAACTGGAAGACTGCCAATTGGAACTGATTGGCAAATAACAACGCCCATGAGTGCTGCTGAGTGCTTCGTCCAGATAAAGATGGGGGTTAGCACCGGACCGCTCGCGCTGTTCGCAATTCATCAACACACTTCCTGTCCATTGGTAACGAACACTGTCTACTTCGCCCCCGACCGCACTGATCACTGGAATCACTGGACAAGATGGTTCCTACCTGACCGAAATGCTCGTCAAGAAGGGTTACACCGTCCATGGGATCGTGCGCCGTTCCAGTTCGACCACCCGAACTCGACTTGACTCACTGTTTCACGACAAAGACGTCTACAACAAGCAACTGTTCCTGCACTACGCGGACCTGGACGACTCCACCACGATCCGTCGAGTACTAGTGAAGACGGAGCCTGACGAACTTTATCACTTAGCTGGTCAAAGTCATGTTGGCGCCAGCTTCGAGATCCCAGAATCGACCTGTCAATTCACGGCCATGGGCACGTTGAAACTTCTGGAAATCGTTCGCGACCTGCCCAAGCAACCGAAGTTCGTCCACATCAGCAGTAGCGAGATCTTTGGACGCCCCAACCAGAGCCCGCAAGACGAGCAGACGCCGATGCGGCCGGTCACTCCCTACGGAATCGCCAAAGCGTTTGCCACGCAGATGGTCTCGCTCTATCGAGAATCGTTCGGCGTGTATGCCTGCAATGCAATTTGCTTCAATCACGAGTCACCTCGACGTGGCGAGTCCTTCGTCACGCGCAAGATCACTCGGGCCGCGGCAGCGATTTCTCTGGGCCTGCAAGACAAAATCACGCTGGGATCTCTCGATGGTCTGCGCGACTGGGGCTATGCACCAGAGTATGTCGAAGCGATGTGGAACATGCTGCAGCAGGAGTCGGCCGACGACTACGTATTGGCAACAGGCACAACACATAGCGTTAAAGATTTTCTTGCCGCCGCGTTCGCTGCCGTTGATTTGAATTGGGAAGACTACATCCAGCAGGATCCCCGGTTCATGCGCCCCGCCGAGGGCACTCATCTCGTCGGGAACCCAGCCAAAGCCAAACAGCGACTGGGCTGGGAAGCCACCACAAAGGTTCCTGAAATCGCCAAGCGGATGGTGGAGTGCGACCTTGAGCACTTCAAGACATCGATCGATTGACACCAAATGCCACGCGTCTGCTTTACTCCATGCGTGAAACCCACAACATTCGGAGCACGACATGAAGGGAATCATCCTCGCCGGCGGAGCAGGCACGCGTCTGCATCCGATCACTCGCGCCGTCAGTAAGCAACTGATTCCGATCTACGACAAGCCGATGATTTATTATCCGCTGTCCGTCTTGATGCTGTCGGGCATCCGCGAAAT
>JBGCGI010000105.1:0-5013 GCA_045110715.1 Rubripirellula sp. | reverse complement strand
CGGTACTTTGTTGCTTTGGAAATCGATCCCGATATGGTCGAAGCGCGGGCCAACCTGGGCTGTGTCCTCGTCGAATGTGATCAAATCGACTTAGCCATCGCCGCCTTCGAAGGAGCCCTGGATCAATTTCCAGACTACGCCGACGTCCACTTTCATCTCGCTCGTGCCCTCGACCGACGTAGTGAATGCGGCAAAGCTGCGGTTCACTGGCAACGCTTTGTAGAACTCGCCCCCTCGAGCCCTTGGGCCGAAGAAGCTCACGCCCGCCTCCGCGAACACATCCCTCTCGAGTTCTAAGCAGCACTCTCCGGCCAATGCGAATGAAGTCACAGACCTCGCTTGAGAGAATCCTTCTTCGTCAGGGACCAAACGTGTCCTGGTTCTGACATAATGTCGGAGCTTCGGTCGTAGTGGGAATGCTTCGACCTGCTTTTCGCCCTCAACGCCCAAACGCTATGTCTTTCTACGCCCACAGTCTCCCTGGCGAGTCCGACCGCTCCCGCTGGGAGACCATGCGCGAACACGAGGAACAAGTCGCAATACTCTGTTCCCAGTTCCTCCATCGCATTCACCCCGACCTCGCCGCCTGGGGCGACCTCCTCGGCCGCTGGCATGATATAGGAAAATACAGCCGCGAGTTTCAGGAGTATCTATCGTCATCAAACGACCCGGAGAGTACATCGGAGACTAAGTCACGACGCATCAATCACTCGAGTGCAGGTGCTCAGCTCGCCTATAGCTGTCTCCCCAACGGTATTCGCGATATGTTCGCTTACGTAACTGCAGGCCACCATGCAGGCTTAGCGGATCGAGTATCCGCGACTGGTCAAAAACGAAGCGGACTCGATGAGCGTCTGAAAGCGAACATCCCTGAGTGGAAGTCGCTTGCACCACCGGAGCTACTCTCGCCGCCTGCCCTAATTCTTCCCAAAGTTCAGCTGTGTTTGGACAACAGTCGACGATGTGGCTTTCAACTATCGCTCATTTGCCGATTGCTTTTCTCCGCTCTTTGCGACGCGGATTTCCTAGCGACAGAACAGTTCATGTCGCCATCGATGTCCAAGGAGCGTGAGCACCGACCTGAGCCGAGTATGGAGGATCTAAGACTGCGTCTCGGTGCCTATCTTGAAAGATTCGATTCGAGCAATCCAAGCGAAGTCAACCGATGTCGGCAGGAAGTACGTAACGCGTCATTAAATGCCAGTCGGCTCGTTCCAGGCTTATTCTCGTTCACAGTGCCGACGGGTGGTGGCAAGACCCTTTCTTCACTCTCTTTTGCGCTGAATCACGCTGTCATTCATGGGAAGCACCGCGTCATTTACGCGATCCCTTTCACGAGCATCATCGACCAAACTGCCAAGCAGTTTCGTCAGGTGTTTGGCGACGATGTGGTACTCGAACACCACAGTAATACCGATCCCGAAACGGAAAGCCGCATCGCCCGATTGGTGTCGCAGAACTGGGATTCGCGATTGGTTGTCACGACGAACGTACAATTCTTCGAATCACTGTTTGCGAACCGCACATCTCGCTGCAGGAAACTACATCGAATTGCCAACAGTGTTATCGTGCTGGATGAAGTGCAAACACTACCAGTGGAATTGCTAGCACCGTGCCTGTCCGCGCTGCGTGAACTCGTCGATCTATGTGGCTGCACAATCGTACTGTGCACTGCCACACAGCCCGCAATCAAGTTGAGCGACGCGTTTCCGATTGGATTGCAGAACGTTACCGAGATCATCCCGGATCCACCAAAACTTTACGAACGCATGCGGCGGGTAAGTGCGGTTCAACTTGGAAAAGTAGACGATGTAGAGATAGCCCATCGGATTGCGAGTGAATCGCAAACCCTGTGTATCGTCAACACTCGGGCTCACGCTTCCGACTTATTCTCTGCGGTCAAGGAGTTAACGTCAGAAGAGTGCCCAACGGACGTGAACGTTTTCCACCTAAGTACCTTCATGTGTGCCGCACACCGATCTTCAACATTTACGGCTATTCGAAATCGACTTACAGATAAAACAAACCCAGCATGTCGGGTTATCAGCACGCAACTGATTGAGGCAGGCGTCGATATCGACTTTCCGGTTGTTTTTCGAGCCTTGAGCGGACTGGATTCAATCGCCCAGGCTGCGGGACGATGCAATCGTGAAGGCAAGCTCGATAAAGGCCTGCTCTATTTGTTCGAGCCGGCAGGGAGATCGCTGCGAGGCTATCTACGATCCACGGCAGAGACGGCGCAAGAAGTCGTTCCGCTCTACGATGATCCGCTATCGCTCGAAGCCGTCGAGCACTATTTCCGGCTTCACTATTGGAATCAGAACGATCAGTGGGATGCCAAGGAGATCCTGTCGCTCTTTGCCGATCCTCGGAAGTTGACATTCCAGTTCCGCAGCGCGGCCGAGCGTTTCCGCTTCATCGAGGACAACTCGCAAAGTGTCTTTGTGCCTTGGTCTGCCGAAGGCGTTAAGATCGAGTCACAAATCCGCTGCTCCGCATTTGCGATCGACCCGAAAGTACGTCGTGCTGTGCTCCGGCGCGCCCAGCGGTTCATGGTCCCCGTGTTTGACAACGTCTTTCGTTCGTTACTCGGGAGCGACATTGAAATGCTTCACGAATCCGTCGCGATCCTCGCCAACATGAGTTTGTATTCCGAAGAGCTGGGGTTCGATTCTTCGAAACACGGTTACATCGAACCCGAATCAGCAATCTGCTAGGAGGAAAAATGATCCAACCGATCCAGAAATTTGCTCTCCGTATCTGGGGAGACTACGCCTGTTTTACCAGGCCCGAGATGAAAGTGGAACGCGTTAGCTACGACGTGCTGACACCCTCCGCCGCACGTGGGATCTTCGAGGCTGTCTACTGGAAGCCGGAGATAACGTGGGTGGTGGACGCCATCCACGTCTACAAACCGATCCGCTTTACGAACCTTCGGCGTAACGAGATTCGCCAAAAAGTCTCCGCCAGTTCGGCCAAGACTGCGATGAAAGCAGGGAGAGGCAAGCTGGGCTTCTACGCGGACGAAGGCGACAACCGCCAGCAACGGGCTGCCACGATTCTACGTGACGTGGAGTACATCGTCGAAGCGCATTTCGTCGTACGAAACGGCGACGACAAGCCGCAGAAACACTCTGAAATGTTTCGCCGCCGTGCCAGTAAAGGCCAGTACTTTCATCACCCGTATCTGGGGAACCGTGAGTTTCCTGCCAACTTTGAATTGTTCGAAGGCGACCTTCCTCCCTCGGACGTTGGCACAAAGGATCTCGGCTTCATGCTGCACGACATCGATTTCGACGACAACATGGCTCCGCGTTTCTTCCGAGCGGACATGCAAGACGGGGTGATTCAAATTCCGCCTTTCAATTCGAAGGAGGTCGTCGCATGATCATTCCTGCACTCAGTTCCTACTACGAACGCTTGGCCAACGATCCTGAAATTGACATCGCACCGCAAGGATTCAGTCGCCAGAAAATCGCGTTTCGAATTGTGGTCGACCGCAATGGCAAGGCGCAGATTCAAGACAACCGGGAGCAACGCGGAAAGAAGCTTCTACCTCGTCAGTTTATCGTCCCCGGTTGGGCTAAACCCTCTGGGTCGGGGCTCAATCCATGCTTTCTGTGGGATAACACGGCCTACGCGCTCGGTTACAAGCCAGATGATGAGACCCCTAAGCGAACGCTGGAAGCTTTCGAAGCGTTTCGTACGCGACACATTGAATTGGAGTCGGAAATCGACGATATCCAGTTCAAACTTGTTTGCGAGTTTCTGCGACGCTGGAATCCAGCACAGATCACTGAACTAGACAAAGCCGCTATGACGGAAATCGGGGCCGGTTTCTGTGTCTTCAAGATTCAGGGGGAAGCAAATTTTGTTCACGAGCAACCTGCAATCCAGACTTGGTGGCTATCGCAGCTAATAAGCGAATCCGCCTCCTCGGAGCAGTCTCAGTGCCTCGTGACCGGAGCGACTCAACCGATCGCGCGATTGCATGCGCCAAAGATCAAAGGTGTTGTTGGAGCGCAATCTTGCGGTGCCGCAATCGTGTCTTTTAACTTTGATGCGTCCGAATCCTACGGCAAAGAACAGGGATTTAACGCACCCGTATCTGAGCAAGTGGCTTTCCAGTACGCCACAGCCCTGAATCGACTGCTCGACAGCCGACAGCGAATTCAAATTGGAGATGCAACCACCGTCTTCTGGACTGAGGCACCGACGGAAGCGGAAAACTGGCTTGGCGGAGCCTTTGGAACGAACGCCTCGGAAGACGAGGGGACAAAGAGAAAACTCGACGCAATCCTACAAACTGTTCGAAAAGGCGGAATGCCATCCGAATTGGGCGACGCGGATACCGATTTTTATATTCTTGGCTTGTCACCCAACGCGGCAAGACTATCCATCCGCTTTTGGTTACGCACGACCGTTGGCGAACTACTAACAAGTCTGGGGCAACACTTCCGCGATTTGCAAATCGTGGGATCTGAGCGCGATCCCGAGTTTCCGATGTTCTGGCAAATCCTTCGGGAAACGGCTCGGGAATCCAAGGACATTCCGCCGCTACTCTCCGGCGCTTTGATGCGGGCCGCGCTGACTGGTAGTGAATATCCGCAAGCCTTATTCTCTGCAGTGCTCCGACGCATTCGAGCCGATCACCGGATCAACGCGGTTCGTGGAGCAATCATAAAAGCATACCTCGTTCGAAATGGTCGATTAAAAACCAACAATAACAAGGAGATCGCTATGTCCCTCGATCCTGACCGAGAAGAAGCCTCTTACCACATGGGACGTCTCTTCGCCCAACTGGAAAAAGCTCAAGAAGATGCGCAGCCCGGCATCAACAAGACAATCAAAGATCGTTTTTTTAGCGCCGCATCGGCAACGCCAACCAGCGTCTTTCCGCGAATAATTCGCTTGAACCAACACCACATTGCCAAGTTAGAGCGCGGTACGAAAGTCTACCACGAGCGCCGCATTCAAGAAATCTGTTCCAAATTCGGCGAATTTCCTTCGCAT
>JBGCGI010000104.1:0-3471 GCA_045110715.1 Rubripirellula sp. | reverse complement strand
TGGCTTGTTGAATTAGCCCGGACGCGCGCAATATTGCGGGAGCCGCTGGCTGTGAGGGCACGGGAAGAACGCGTGCTTGGATTGGCGTCTGACGCTCGAAAACGACCGTTTCGATCAACCAGCAAGCTGCTGAGCCCATTCCCGCCGGAGCCTTTCCAGGCCCTCGGCCATGGAAACCCGGACCCGATAGCCCAGCAGACGCTTGGCGGCACTGATGTCAAAATAGTGGTCTCGGGCAAGCTGCGCGGCGACGAATCGAGTCATCGGTGGCTCGGACGCTTTGCCCGTGATTCGATAAGCCACCTCCAAAGCCGCTCCGACCGCGTAGGCTGCTCGATAAGAGATTTGCTTCTGAGGAGGTTCTACCCCACCGATTTCGCAGATCTCGCAAATCCAGTCCCAGCAATCGACGGGCTCGTCCTGGGCGATGAAATACGCTCGCCCACCGGCCAATTCAGGAGTGCTGGTCAAAGCATTCAGTGCATCCAAGTGCGATCCGGCTGCGTTAACGACGTGGACGGTATCGACTCGATTGGTTCCGTCGCCAACAATCCGCAGTCTGCCGCTGCGGGCTCGATCCAGCATCCGGGGCAGAATGTGAGGATCATGCTCTCCCCAAATCAAATGCGGCCTTAGCGCCAACGTGTTCAGGCTGCCAGGCTGGTGCGCCTTCAGCACAGCTTGCTCGGCTAGCGCTTTGGTGTGTGGGTAGTGGCATAGCCACTTAGATGCGTAGGGCTCGGACTCGTCGACGTCGCGTTGATGCTCGCCATCGAAGGTCACACTGGGGCTGCTCGTGAACACCAAGTGCTCGACCGCGTGTTCACGGCACGCTGCGATCACATATTCGGTCGCCAGCGTATTGATCGAGTGAAAATGTTGCCACTTGCCCCACACACCCGCAACCGCTGCGGTGTGAATCACGGCATCGACACCACGAATCGATTCACGCGTGAAGGCTTCGTCGGTCAAGTCGCCTTGCAAGTGCTGCATGCCGCGATCGACCAGATCGGGGTACTTGCCACGAGAAATGCCAGAGACCGAGTCACCACGGTCCAGTAACTGACGCACGATCTCGCTCCCCAGGAATCCCCCGCAACCAGTTACCAGAACATGCACGATAAAAGAGTCTCGATCGAGAATTCTTGCGTTTCAGGAGACGTTTCGCCCGGGATCGAAATCCGTTGGGCACGGTATCGCCTCCAGCGGGGGCCAAACCATTCAAGCAAACTTGCGCATCAACCAGGTATTGTCTAACATACCTGTTGGATCTTCTACCACCGCACTGCACTTCAAGACGAACTCCATGGACTTCCTGAAAGAACATCGCGTCAAACCCGGTGACTCAGTCAAACTCGGTTCGATCAAGACCGAGCAGACGGGGCCCTTCCGTAGCAAGGATGAGGCACGCGAGTTCACGTCGGAAACGAACGACAAGATTCGCGAGCTTCAGTACCGCTTCTTTGTCGAGGGCAAGCAATCGCTATTGGTTGTCCTGCAAGCGCCGGATGCGGCTGGAAAAGACGGCTTGATCCGCAAGGTGCTCGGACGCATGAACCCGCAAGGCTGCCGCACGTTTCCATTCAAGGTCCCCAGCAAGGAAGAACTTGCCCACGATTTCTTGTGGCGGATTCACAAGTGCACGCCCGGCAAGGGCATGGTCTCGATCTTCAATCGATCGCACTATGAAGATGTCTTGGTCGTCCGCGTCGAGGACATTGTGCCCAAAAAGGTTTGGAACGAACGCTACGATCTGATCAATTCGTTTGAAGAGAACTTGGTGGCCGCGGGAACTCGGATCCTCAAGCTCTACCTGCACATCAGCCCGCAAGAGCAGTTGGAACGATTCAAGAAGCGACTGGACAACCCTGACAAACACTGGAAGCTGAATCCCGGTGATTACGCAGCGCGTGAAAAATGGAACGCCTACCGAGGTGCTTACGAAGACGCGATCAGCAAGTGCAACACGAAGGCGGCCCCCTGGTTTGTTATCCCAGCTGACAACAAATGGTACCGAGATGCCGCGGTGGCCGGCATTCTGCATCAGACATTGAAAGACATGGATCCGAAGATGCCACCTGTCGACGTCGACTTGGATGAGATCCGTGCCTTGTACGATCGCGAGTTAGCAGAGATGCAGAACTGATCCATCGTCCGCGTTCTTGCGAACACTGGCGGTGGCTTGCCTCCGCCCAAGACACCAACGGACGACTTGGAAGTCGCCGACACGAAGAAGAACATCCACTCCTCTTGAAAGTCTTCTGATATGTCCATTCGACGTTTGAATTGCCCAGGCTGTTCGATTGCGGTGAACGTGCCAGCGGCGATGACCAATGTCAAATGCCCACAATGCGCCACGGTTTGGAATGTCAACAATCCATCAGCCGCCAAGCCGGCGCAACCAGCCCCTACCGAAACTCCGTCGGCTGCGGGCAAAGAAGCGGAACAGCAATCGATGGGCAACGCGGCAATGATCGCGGGCATCGTTGGCGGGCTGATGATGCTGATCGCGATGTTTGGCTTGGTGATGGTGATCATGAATCGCGAGACAACTCCGATTGCCAAAACGGAGGTCGAAGACACCATCAAGCCAGCCATCCCGGAAGAGTATCGAGTGATTCGCAAGGATGAGGAGACTCGTCGGCGAATTTATGCGGACTATCGAACGGTCGCCAAGACGACGACGGAAGTGCCACTGATTTTGCCGCAGGGAACCAGGCCCCGGAAATCACTCGAGAATATGCTGCAAGGAACCCAGGACCGCGAACTGCGCCGATTCGCGGCGCTTCACGACATTTCCCTGGAAGATGTCCACGAAGTCATCAAAGAAGGCGACGCAAAGAAGTGGGACACGCGGCCCCGCAGCAACGCCGTTCGTGACGGCAAACGTGTGTACACCAAAGAGATGAGCGAAGGCTGGGAAAAGAATCCCAACCGCAAGTGAGGTCGCCGGTAAGCCGCATGGCAGAGCGATGCCGCCAACGAAAGCACCAGCATCGATCATGACCAAACCGATCGAGATCCTTGTTTGGCCTGAGACTCCTCGGCGACTGGCCTTTATCTCTGACTTGCATCTTCAGAGTGCGCGTTCGGTTGCCGATCAACATCGTGACCAAATTCGCCGAGCCATCGCATCGGCTCAACTCTGCGTTTGGGGCGGCGACCTGTTCGATTTTCGTTGGAGCCAATCTGCAAATGAAGCCGCCGGAATTCAGCAGGCCTTGCAGTGGCTTGACTCTTGGTACCAAGAGTTTCCCAACACGCCCTTCCTTTTTCTAAACGGCAATCACGACGCGCATGTTCCATTCGTCCGCGCGCTCACTCAATGGGGCGAGTCCCGAGAATGCTTTCACGCGAACTTGGAATGCGTCAGGGTTGGTGACACGCTGCTGCTACATGGCGATGTGATCGAAGGCGGAGGGACGCCCGACGCCTTTGCAGCCTACCGCGAGGACTGGCAACACAAACCCG
>JBGCGI010000103.1:0-5969 GCA_045110715.1 Rubripirellula sp. | reverse complement strand
CGTCCTGCTGCCAATCTTTCAATCGGTATGCAGAAGCAATGAACTGCAAGTGCTCGCTCACCGTCAGTGAATCGAACAAGGGCGGATCATCTGGAACGTAAGCCGTTCGTCGCTTGACATCGAGTGTTTCGGTAGCCAAACAGGCATTGGCCACTTGAATCCGTCCGTCTGTCGGTTGCAAGATCCCACACAAGGTCCGAATCGTCGTTGTTTTCCCCGCGCCGTTGGGTCCTACCAAAGCTGCAATGGCTCCAGCTGGCACAGAGAAGGAAGTGTCATCGACGGCAACGAATTCGCCATAGCGTTTGACGAAATTCTCAACAGCAATCATAGAAACTCTCGGCAATGTGTCTCGTTGGCCCTCGATGATACAGGCACCGAACAGAACCTATCGGGGCGTGCTTTCTGTCACGACTTCGATCTTATCTTGCTGTGTCCGAGCCCCAGTGCGACTCTGAACAACAGAACTCATCAACATCCACATGGTCTACTTCTGTGGGATGGAGACATCGAATCGTTAAAATGCATTCGTCCTAAGAATCCATTTCAAACCAAGCCGCCAACACTTCGTCCATCCACGATTCACGATGGCTATTGATGAAACCAACGTGCCCACCCGTCTTGGTGACCAACAACTCGGTCGCCTCTGACCACATGCCTTTGTCGTCGACGAAACAGCCGATGGGAACGATAGGATCGTCTTCCGCAGCCAATACGAGTGTGCGAACAGGATTACTACCTGCGACCAACCCCGCTGATGACGTCGCGTAATAGTCCGTTGCGCCCTCGAATCCACTCAACGGCCCCGTGATCCTCTCGTCCAATTCCTTCAAAGTCCGAGGACGTCCTAAGGCAAGCTGGCGTTGAAAGTCAGCTCGCTGGACAACACCAAGCGGTGCACGCTTCAGTAGAGCAGAAATGAAGTATCGGTTGTAAGGACGTAGAATCCATCGCTCCATGTTGTCGCTACATCGCTGCAAGTCCAGTGGCGGCGCCACCACCGCCATCTTCGTCAATCGATCAAACCACGATGGCGTCTCGTCCACACCGGCGCCAATCCTGCCGACAGCACGTAAGAGTTGGTTGGCTCCCAGGGACACGCCAATTGCTTGGATTGGACCTTCGTTCTGATTCGCAATCGTTTGGAGTGCCGCCAAAACGTCGTCGCTTCGCCCAGCATGAGTCAGATTCGATGTCAGCTTAGCGCCCGCCCCGCAGCCTCGCATGTCCATTCGGTAGACACAAACACCCAGCCGAGTGAATCTCTTGGCGATTCGCAGCATGTAGGGAGCCGCGTGGCATCCAGAGATTCCATGAATCAGGAGCATCGAACTGGTCAGCGGCGCTGCCGGCTGGTCTTCGTGCAGAACGATCGAGTCGCCATCGGAAACCGGCACGACGATCTGATTCGCATTCAGGCGGATTTTCTTCGTCCGCGGAGCAACGATCGTCTGCAAATGTCCGCCTCGAAGAAACGGGTGGGGCAGAAAACGAGGCGGCTGAAAATCGTTCATTTACAATTCGCCATCTTCCAGGAATCCATCTCACGTGTACGATCTTTGACCATGAAAACCATCCGCACCTTTATCGCGATCCCGCTGGACGACGAAGTTCGCCGAGCCGCGATCAAAATGATTGGCAAGCTCCGCGCCCCCGAAGACGGAATCAAGTGGGTACCGACGGACAATCTGCATCTCACCCTGAAGTTTCTGGGCGAAGTCGAGAACATGGAAGTCCCAGGCGTCTGCAAAATCCTACGCGACGTCTGTCGTGACCACGAGCCGTTTCATCTGGTTTTTGGGGGCGCCAGCGGACTACCTGATATCGCCCGATCGCGGGTGGTTTGCGCCAGCGTTGAGGACAGCTCCCAGTCGTTGACGCGAATTGTCACTCAACTGGAGCAAGATTACGCGGAAATCGGCTTCAAGCAAGAGCCGCGTGACTACGTCCCCCATTTAACGCTAGGAAGAGCCAAGGGCCGCCGAGCCAACGCCGAAGTCGTTGAACGCGTTCAACAGCACGCAGAGTCCGAACTGGGCACCATGACCGTCGACACCGTCTGTGTCTTCGGAAGCTTTCTAGAGAAAGGTGGGCCTGTCTATCAAATCATGAATACGATCGATCTCTAACAACGTTTGCTAGATCCGGCGTCTACTTCTTGATCTCGAATGGCAAGCTCGCTTGGCCGTACTTCTTGCCCTTCACATCTTCGACCGTCAATTGCATCCGGTATTTCCCCGACGTCAGTTGCTGCGGCAGATGCATTTGGTACGCAATGAAGTAATCACGCAAGTAGTTTGACGAAACCTGGTTGTCGGCAGGCAAGAGTTGGCTGACGACTTTCTCGTTCTCTGAGTTATAGACGTCGTAGCTACCTTGCAAGTGAGTCTCGTATCCCTCGGTTGACTTCTCGGCCGTGAAGTTCTCGATTTCACAATACATGATCACCTGCTGCCCCGCATCGAAACTAGTGTTTTCGAACGGCTTGATCTGTCCGTAGGACTCGATCTCCGTGCAGAACGCAAGCGAGCGAACTTCCAATGCATCGGTTGCCGCAGCAGCGAATTGTGCAGCCTGGCGAATCTGTGGAACTGCGGTACTGAAACGGCGACTCGGTACGGGGTGACCATCAGGATCGATCATCGTCCAAAGCCCTAACAGCTGATGACGTAAGAACTCTTGCTCGGATTCAGACATGCCTTCAATCTTGCCAACGGCATCGTCCGGTTGGCCTGCCAAAACCATCATGTGGCGAAGCTTGATCATCCGACTGCTACGCTGGGCTTCGGTTTCGCCCGCGGGTGTATTCGCGAGTCGTTTCAACAAAGTCGCGTACAGTTCACGGTCGGTCGAGGGTGTGGAAGTGCTTTCGAGCTCTGAAGCTGACTTCTTGGGCTTAGCGTCAACTTCTTCGATCAGTGGTTTGTCTTCGACTGCGGCTCGCGCAATCATCGACTCGTCACTCGATGAAATCGTTGCAGACGCAGCCTTCACCTCGGAGGTTGCTTCGTCTTGAGTGCTCGGAATCGACTGCACAACCGTACTTTCGAGATCCGTTGTGACCAAATCGGACACATGACCGCTGGCGTAATCGGAGGCAGCGATCGACTTTTCCGAGCTGGCATCGGCGACCGACTCAACGGTCGACTTCGCAGCAGACTTGCTCTTCGCAAGCCGTCGAGGGTCTTCTGTTGGTCGCTTCTGTTTCGGTTCCGGAAGTGTGGGCAGTTTGATGCCATCCAGCGAATCTTCAAGCGAGTTTGGTTGCCCCGTTCGCTTGGCTGCCATCGCCGAAGCTGCTACGAGTTGCTGAAGCGCTTGCTTCTGAACTTCTGGGGGATAGTCGCTAAACGCTGCCATCAGCTCCGACTTGTCTTCGTCACTAACGTTGACGGCAGCCTGGCGTGTTGGTCGCTTTGCGGCAGTTTGGCTGGCGACTTTGTCGCGAGCTGTGGACGACTTGGTCGAAGCAGGGCGACTCTGTGAACTGCTTGTCCTGCGGTCCTTCGAGGCGAGTTCGCTACGCGAAGGAGCGGAAGCCTCGGCTCGACTGTCAGTTGAGCGCTGTGTTGACTTCGTTGACGCGGTTCTTGCAGAGGTTGTACGGACGTGTGGTGAATCGTCCGCGAGTGATCGTCCGACCGTCTGGCGGGTGGCGGCCTCAGCCTGCTGCGTTCGCTTGGCTGCGATACTGACTTCGGTTCGCGGCTTCGTTGTCGCAAGTCGCTGCCGAGGCGCTTCGATATCAGGAAAAGATGTATCGGGCTCCTCAGACACGCTGACGAACCGACTGAATGGACGTGATCCGCGACAACCGAGCGTTAGGACTACTGCAATGATTGCGATCCAGGCAGTCCATCGGTGACCAAGGGCGTGCATCCGTGCCTCGCTTCATAACTCTGGTGTTGGAAACGAAATTCGGCTGTTGTGCATCCATGCACGTGCCGTGAATTTCGCCTATCGGTGCGGAGACTACGAAATCTCGCCGCCACGCCACAACGGCAAACTTTGACAATCCCGTCTCTTGAGCAATTCGATCCGAAAATGGCCTTGGTTCACGCGGATGGCCCCAGCTAGCATACAGCGACATTGCCAATCACTCGAAGCATGCTGGAAAGGACGCCATCGTGACTTCTGTTACTGCTAAACGGCCCCGTTTGATTCTTGTGGACGACAACATCCGAGATGTTGGCGGCCACTATTTCGAGCTTGCGACGCTTCTACTAACCGGCGCCGATCGGCTAGGTTACCAGCCTGTCCTGGCGACCAACGCCTGTTTCGACGAGCCACAGTCGGTGAATTCAGGCTGGGACCTTCACCGTGTATTTCACACACGCCGCCTGGTTCGCTGGTCACTGGGCGTCGACGGGAACTCCACTTTGCAGCGCAACCTAGCGGGTGAACCTTTGGGCGCAAGTGGTCTCCAAAGACTACTTGCCAAGAAATCAGATTACTTCACGCCACCAGCCAAGCGTCCGCAAAAGATGCTGCAACAATGGGGCGAAGACTTCTGCAGACTGCTCAACCAGATCAAACCAACGGAAGAAGACAGCCTGCTGATCAACACTGGAGATGACTTTGCAATGCTGGCCCTCGCAGGCGCGATGCAACGTCTCGAGATACCTAAAATGCGAATCGATGTGATCTTTCACTTCGCACTCTACGAGTCCAGTCAACCAGACCGCAAAGAACGCCTGCGTCTGATCGGTCGCCAAATTCGGTCAGCGCTCGACGCCTTGCACGCTCATGATGTTCATCTCCACGCGACAACAGATGCACTGGCCGGACAATTGCGTGAGTCAGAGTGCGGCGTTCGAATCAGTTCGATTCCCTATCCAACTCGACCTCGTCCCGTCTCTTCCAGTCCCGAACGAACTCTCAAAGCCGTGCTCGCCGGGCTACCGCGCGCAGAGAAGGGCAAAGCAGCGATCACGGACTTGCTGGCTGGCACAGAAAAGACGGTACTGAAAGATGGTCGCTTCCGGATCTCGATGCAAATGCCGGAAGATCGATGGCAGACCATGGTCCCTAAGTCGTTGCATCGTGCCTATGTATCTTCGGCTGAGGGCAATCCAGGCGGTCCACTCGAAGTCATGACTTCGAATCTGAGCACGACTGACTATCACAGTTGGCTTGATTCTGCGGACCTTGGACTGTTCTTGTACTCCCCCGAACGATACGTCGCTCGGTGTAGTGGTGTGCTTTTGGAAATGCTTGTTCGCGGGGTCCCCGTGATTGTCCCAGATCGATGCTGGCTAGCCGAACAGGTTCGCATGGCGGGAGGGCATCGCTCGATTGGTTTCATCTACCAAGACCGCGCGGAGATTCCAGACTTGATGCGGCAGTTCGTTAAGCATCGCGAGCAAATGCTGCCTCGATCGATCGAGCATGCCGCAACGATCACTCAGCGTCACGATGGGCGAAACACGCTGCGAAAGATGGGCTTGGAACCTACCGGGAATCAAAAGCGAGCCGCATAGATCAGGAGCTCGATTCACTATTCTGCAAATCCAAGGCCCGGCTTGCCCGCTTGATCACGGTCGGAACCGAAAGGACTGCCAAGACGCAAACGAAACCGGTTGCCCAAGTCGGCTGGATCCACTTCAAAGCCAACAGCGTCGCGAGCAAGCCCACCCAAAAAGCACGATCACTTTTCCCCATCGGGCCTTCGTATCGCCGCTCACTTCCGACTTGAACCGCGACCACTCCGGCAAACTCAACCAAGACTGCGAGCAAAACGAAGACGACGACTGCCCATTGGTTGACTTCGGGAACCAATGCGATGGGAAGGTAAAGAACCGAGTCGCTGACCACGTCTCCCAGTTCATTAAGAATTGCCCCAAGGCGACTCTTCTGTCCAAACTCTCGAGCCAACATTCCGTCAACCGCATTCAGGGCCATTCGAGCGAACAGAATCACGGGCAACAGCGCAAGTGGCCATCGCTGCGTTGGATAGAGCATGATCAAAC
>JBGCGI010000102.1:0-2601 GCA_045110715.1 Rubripirellula sp. | reverse complement strand
TCCGCGTTTCGAAAAACCGTGCAGCCGATACTGCGATCGAACTGCTTGCAGTGCCACGACAGCCAAACCAGCGAAGGCGATTTGGACCTGAGTGTCGACAACGATCGGACTGCGGTTGTGAAGAATTTTCGCCGCTGGTCGCTGGTTCTGGATCGAATGCAGACCGGCGACATGCCGCCCGAAGACGCAGACCATCATCCAACCGACACGCAAAGGGCCGCGGTGATCGATTGGATTCAACGAGTCAAAGACGCGGAAGCCAAACGGACGAGCGGTGATCCCGGAATCGTGTTGGCACGTCGATTGAGTGGCAGCGAGTACAACTACACCATTCGCGATCTGACGGGCGCCGACATTCGACCCGCTGCGTCGTTTCCTATCGACCCAGCCAACGAAGCAGGCTTTGACAACTCCGGCGAGTCGCTCGCGATGTCGCCCGCTCTATTGAAAAAGTACCTCGAGGCGGCTCGCAAGGTTTCTGAGCATTTGGCGTTCACACCGAGCGGCTTGGAATTCGCATCGCACCCCGTCATCACGGATACCGACCGGGACAAGTTTTGTGTCAATCGAATCATGGAATTCTATCGCCGTCAGAAGACAGACTACGCCGACTACTTCCGCGTGCTCTGGAATTTCAAGCATCAAGTCGCTCTGGGCAATGCGGACTTGTCGCTCGAACAAATGGCACGCGGCGAGGGCCTAAGCTCTCGCTACTGTGACTCGCTTTGGGATCTGCTCCAGGAACCACGCGAAGCCAACGCGGTTGGTCCGATCGCGACACTACAACTGCTGTTCAATGAGCTCCCCAATGCGACAACTCCAGACGATCGAGAGAGCGCTGCCTTGGGATGCCGGCGGATGGCGTTGTTCGTATCAAGTCTGAGGCAATCTCTCGTTCCCGATGTCCCCAACCTGACTGCCCCCAAGGTCCACAACGGCAGCCAACCCTTCGTACTGTGGAAGAATCGACAATTCGTTGCGAATCGGAGGCGGTACGTTGAAAGTCAGTTTCCGAGTGGCGATTTCGGATTGTTGGAAGGGTCCAAGGCGGCAAAATTGCTTCGCGTGTCGGACGACACCGACAGGGAATCTTACAAGAAAGCACTGCAGCGTTTTTGCGAGCTCTTTCCCGATCAGTTCTTCGTTTCCGAGCGTGCCCGCGTGTACTTGGATCCAAAGAAAGAACAGAAGCTGACGGGTCGATTTCTGAGCGCTGGATTTCATAGCCAAATGGGTTACTTTCGAGACGATGCGCCGCTCGTTGACCTGATGTTGGATGAGTCCCAGCAACGCGAGTTGGATCGCCTGTGGTTGGAGTTGGACTTTGTGGCGTCAGCACCGATGCGTCAATACGCCGGATTCCTCTGGTTTGACCGCACCGATTCTGCCTTCCTGCGCGACCGAGAATTTGATCGCTATCGGGCAGAAGACAAAGACTGTATTTCCGCCGCGAAAGTATCTGGATTGGCGGAGGCCTATTACAACAAGGCGGAGCGTGCCGGAGCGAACGAAAAAGCGTTGAAAGCGATTCGGTTCTATTTCACCGACATGTCCAACACGTTTCGCCGGCTTGAATCCTTGCGTTTGGAAGCCGAGCCACGGCAACTCGACGCGGTCGTTCAATTTGCCCAGCGTGCCTATCGACGCCCGTTGTCAAAACAGGAAGCGGACTCTATTCGCTCCTTCTACCGCGCCATGCGTCACGACGACGAACTGACTCACGAAGACGCGATTCGCGACTGCGTGACCAGCGTCTTGATGTCGCCTCATTTTTGTTACCGAATTGATCTGCCAGGAAACGCCGACCGCGATCCTGCTAGCGAACCATCCGTGCAGCCACTTGGTGACTACGCGATCGCCAGTCGCCTGAGCTATTTCCTGTGGTCCAGCATGCCTGATGACGAGCTGCTGGAACTTGCGAAGCAGGGACGCTTGCACGACCACGATGTGATGGTCCAGCAGATGCGACGCATGCTTGGTGATGATCGAGTCAGCGGATTCCTCACCGAGTTCGCAGGCAACTGGTTGGACTTTCGTCGGTTCACTCAACACAACGGTGTTGACCGGGATCGCTTTCCGACTTTCACCGATGACCTACGTCAAGCAATGGCCGAAGAACCGATTCGCTTCTTCCGCGATTTGATCGCGCGGGACGGTTCTGTCTTGGAATTCCTCTATGCCGATCATACCTTCGTCAATGGCGTCTTGGCTGACCACTACGGTTTGACCTATCCAGACGGGACGCCGGATCGTTTTGGGCAATCGATTGACGGATGGATTCGATTCGATCAGGCCAACCACTTTGGGCGAGGAGGACTATTGCCGATGGCAGTCTTCTTAACGAACAACTCTCCTGGTCGGCGAACGAGTCCCGTCAAGCGAGGCAACTGGTTGATCAAACGGATGTTGGGCGAACAAGTTCCGGCGCCGCCCGCATCGGTGCCTGACCTTCCCAGTGATGAGGCCCAACTGGGCGGACTGACGCTTCGCGAAACCCTTGCCCGACATCGCCAAGACGATGCCTTCGCGGGGTGCCACAACCGAATCGATTCAATGGGCTTGGTCTTTGAAGGATACGGCCCGGTCGGTGAACTTCGCGAA
>JBGCGI010000101.1:0-27717 GCA_045110715.1 Rubripirellula sp. | reverse complement strand
GGCCATTGCCGGTGGCGGAGGCGCTTGATCTCATCCGACAAGCGGCCCGTGGACTGGCGTACGCTCATGAGAAGGGAATCATTCATCGGGATGTCAAACCAAGCAACCTGTTTCTTGATCAAGCTGGAAAACTCAAGGTGTAGGTTTCGGTGGTGGCCGAACCATTAAAAAAAAAAGACGACGATAGCACGCGTGAGTCGATCACGAAGCCAACTCACATCATGGGCACCGCTGAATTTCTGTCACCCGAGCAGGCCAGGTCTCCCGATCAGGTCGACGTACAGAGCGATGTTTATAGCCTTGGCTGCACGCTCTACTTCCTGATTGCGGGCCAGCCCCCCTATTCAAAAGAATCTCCACTGGACACCCTGCTTTGCCACCTCCATTCGGAGGTGCCACGGCTAAGTCGTACGGCAAACGTCGACAAGGTTCCTGCTTCGGTATGCAAGTTGGTGCAGACCATGATGGCGAAAGATCTGAGCGATCGTCCTCCTTCGATGGACGACGTGGTCTCTCTGATTGAGCACCTTCAGGGCCAATCAAAATCCAGCGTCTCAACCGTGCGTTCCACGTTGGTGATGACGCGATACGTGGCGATGTTCGTCGCAGTCGCGTTCGTCGTCGTCGCGATCGCGAGTGTCTTGCTCCCCTCTCGAACCATCAAACAGTCGGCTGCTGATCGCTTGGGTGTCTATTTCGATGGCGAGATGAGCTATGGCTTGGTCAGTAACTTTGACGTTGGCCTGCGAGTGCCGTCGATGATCGAAGTCATGGTTACTCCGCAGCGCGGAACTCTACCTGCGAATGTCGTCACATGGACTGGGCAAGACAGCTTGGTACTGTTCGCTGGTGCGGGGCAGAAGTGGGGTGTCGCCTGCCTGCGAGATGGCGAATCTATTTTGGAAGTCACTTCCAGGTCCTACGATTTCGGCCAGACCTACCGAGTCGCCGCGTGTTTGACCGAAAGTGGGCTGGAGATTTGGGTTGACGGTGAGCGAGCGAAAACGAATCAAGTGATCTACCCGCTGTTTCCTAGCGAACCACAGTTGTGTTTCGGCGGCACGCCAGTCGGTCTGCTGCCAAAGGAACAAGGGACGCGGTTCTTCCACGGTACCATTCACGAGTTTCGTCTTTCTCAGGGACTGTTGCCGGAGCCGGCCCAATTGAGTTCACGCTTCGCTTTGTTGGAGTCAACGGTGGCGCTGTTCCGTTTGGAAGAGGGGATAGGCAAAACGACAGAAGACGTCTCAGCCGAAAGTTGGAACGCAAGGCTATTTGATGCCACGTGGCATGACACAGCGCAGCAAGCTGAATAAGCCAAGGTTGCTAAATGTCGCCGGTGGCCGTGAGCACTAGATTGTCTCGATGCACAACGTTCTCGTAGGGGCGGTGGCCAAGGATTTCGAAGATCTCCTCGCTTTGTTTGCCGAGGATTTTTTCGACTGCGGTTGAGGGATAGTTGCACAGGCCTCTGGCGATCTCCTGTCCGTCTGAATCCAACAGCGAGACCACGCTGCCACGGTGGAAGTTTCCGTTGACTTGTGTGATTCCGATTGCCAGTAGGCTGCCGCCGCCTACGCAGACAGCTTCAACCGCGCCCTCATCCAAAATCAAACTGCCGGCCACTTCAGCTGCGGTGCCGATCCAACGGCGTCTTCCACGGATTGATTTGCTTGGCGGCAGAAACAAAGTTCCGATGGGTTGTTCCGAGAATATTTTGTCCAGCACTTGATCGTCGCGTCCTGGTGCGATGATCGTTGGGTGACCGTGCGAGGTTGCCACCTGCGCCGCTTCCAGTTTGCTGGCCATGCCTCCCTTGCTGCTGGTGTGCTGATGATCTTGTGCCATTGCAAGAATAGTTTCGTCGATCGACTCGACGAGTTCGATGCGTTTGCTTTTTGGGTTATCAGGAGGTCCGTCGTATAGCCCATCGATATCGGACAAGATGATCAGTAACGCGTCATTGAGCAGTCCAGCGACTTGAGCTGCGAGCTGATCGTTGTCGCCGAAGGTGGTCATCAACTCGGATACGGCCACTGAGTCGTTCTCGTTGACGATTGCAATCGCCCCAAAGGCGTGAATCTGCGTGAGTGCGTTCCGCACATGCAGGTACCCGCTCCGCCGTCGCAGATCAGCCGCGGTCAACAACACCTGGGCCGCATGACGACCTTTGCTGGCCAAGGATAACTCATAGGCTTGGATCAAATCCGTTTGCCCAATGGCAGCCACTGCCTGAAGTTGAGCCAAGCCACTTGGTCGCGAATCCAGCTTGAGTTTTCCGATTCCAGCGCCAACGGCCCCGCTGCTGACCATCACCGTTTGCCGGCCTGTGTCAGTGATTCGGCACAATTGAGCAGCCAATAAATCGATTCGATTTCGATCGAGTTTGCCTTCGGCATCGGTCAGAACCCGAGTACCCACTTTGACGACCACGCTGCTGGCGCTCTCGATTGCATCGCGCCGAGCCGTCGCATTGCGGTCTGATCCAGAGTTATTGGGATTCGACATTCGCAGCTGAGTGTTGGGTTTCAGTAGTTTGTCTCAAGATCTATTTCCGAGTCAGGCACCAGAATAGTGTCCATTCTGGAGGTCTGACACCGCCCTGAGGTCATTGGCCTGGGTTCGAGAAATCTTGACCTCGGGCTGCAGTGCCCTCGGTTTTGACAGATCGAAAGCGAGCAAATGACCGCGAAAAAAACGGGCAGACGAGGTGCGTAGATTCGGCACCTCGACGCGCGTGGAAGCCCGCTGTACAAAACGGGAGGTCACACGACAAAGTACGGTTTTTCCGATTTCGTATCGGCCGCCGTGATCCAAAAGGAATCATCGTCTCTATGAGCGAATTACATCACGAGTGTGGTGTTGCAGCCATCTATCATTTGTCTGGGCGCGGCCGTAGTCCGCTGTGCCCTGAAGATGGCCCACGCCACATCTCGCGGCTGCTGCCCCGTATGCTGCTGGATATCCAGAACCGAGGCCAGTTGGCTGCCGGGATGAGTTCTTACGATCCTGACAACCCAAAGTTGATCAAGACCCAAAAGGATGTTGGCACCGTCACCGAAGTGTTCCGGTTGAACCATCGGGCCAAAGCCGAGTCGATGATGAGATCGTTGGCAGGTAGGGCATCGATTGGCCACGTGCGATACGCTACCTGTGGCCAAGATGACCGGAGCTACGCCCAGCCGTTTGTTCGCAAGCACATCCACAAGCGAAAATGGTTCAGTTTCTGTTTCAACGGACAACTGTCCAACTACAGCATCTTGAAAGAGAGATTGCTGGCTGATGGTGATCATCATCTTTCGTTGGATACCGACACCGAGATCATTCTGCACGAATTCGCTCGATTGCTGAGTCAGTCTCCGGAAAGAATTGAATGGACCGAAGTTCTTCGTCAGGCGACGGCGAACTTCGACGGTGCCTACTCCTTGGCTCTGATGACGGCCGAAGGCGAGATGATCGTTGCCCGTGATCCGTTGGGCATCAAGCCGATGTGTTACGTCAACGAGGGCCCGCTGTTTGCTGCTGCAAGTGAGAGCGTGGCACTGTTGAACCTTGGGTTTGAAGACGAGCAGATCAAATCGCTCGAGCCTGGCTGTGCGATCATCGTCGATCCGAAAACAGGATTTCGAATCGAGCGGTTTGCTCCTGAAATGAAACCCGCGCACTGTTTCTTCGAGTGGATTTACTTTGCCAACGTCGCCAGCACGCTGGATGATCAAAGCGTGTACCTGAGCCGCACAAAGTTGGGTGAAGAGCTGGCGACCGCCGAGAAAAAACTGGGCTTGTTGGATCTGGATCCTGAAGACACGATCATCGTTCCCGTTCCCGACACCAGTAAAGCTGCCGCTGACTCGATGGCTTTTGAGTTGGCGATTCCTTCACGCGAGGGCTTGATTCGGAATCGATATGCCGGTCGAACTTTCATCGAAGCCGGTCGAGCTCGAAAAGCGAAAGCAGCGACCAAGTACACACCGCTGCGTGAGGTTTTGCAGGGCAAGCGAGTGATTTTGGTGGAAGATTCGATCGTTCGCAGCACGACGATGAACGTGCTTTTGGATCGAATTCGTGATGTCGGCGGAGCTCGCGAAATTCACGTTCGTGTGGCCTGCCCACCGATCATCGCTCCCTGTTTTTACGGGATCGATATGAGCACGGTCGATCAGTTGATCGCGCCGAAATACTTTCCAAATGGCGAGTTGACCGATGAGTCGCAGCAGCGTTTGGCGGATGACTTGGGTGCCGACTCGCTTCGCTACCTGCCAGTGGAAGCCATCTCCCGAGCGATCGGAAAGCCGGCTGATCATCTCTGCCAAGCTTGCGTGACCGGACAGTATCCAACCGATTGCGGCCAGCATCTGTACCGAATCGCGCTCGACAATCGTGGATCGAAGGTTGATGCAAAACGGACTTACGAGCAACTAGCCGCTGCGCTCTCGGAAAGCTAAGTCTCTCTCGTCTGCCTAGTACCGCGAGACCTGAACGCCTTTCAATGGCAACTCCGGCACCGATAGCTCAGCGATGTCAGCGAGTGCCAAGTAGATCAATTGATCGGCGACCTCCTCCGCCGATTCGCGGCTGAATTCGTTTTTGGCAAGCTGGATAGACCGCGAGACACCGCTGTCCGTTTGCTTTGCGGCGACGTGAATTCGGTCGTCACCGCGCCGCGGCCGGCTGGTCGGCAAGGCAGCCACCAGGGCAAGTCCGACGCAGTGTTGGCTGTTGGGTTCGCCCAATCGCTGGGCCCGCTGATGAGCAACTTCAGCAAGTTGTTTGGCCGTTTCCAACGAAGCGGCCGAGCCTAGTGGGGTTTGCGAAAGGTATTCGGACATGGCCCGCTGCGAATACGGGATGACTGCCTCAACGAAATTTGCGGAGGCGCCAGAGCGTCGGAAACATTCAGCCAACGCACCAGAACCGCCCCCGGACATCACGATGGCAATCTGGAATGGGGTGACACGAAGTCGAGCGAATAGTTGGTCCCAGGCAGTTTGATTCATGTCACTTCGCGGTCGCTTTCTTCTTCTGTTGGGCCCGCCTTTTCTCTCCTCGTTTCATGGCTTCGCCTAGCGAAACAGTGCCCTCGCCATAGAGCGGTGAATCGGAGCCCGCGCTGCCGGGGACTGGATCCACGTTCACCGTTGGCAACCATTGTGAAAGTCGCTTGATGATGGCCTCCACCTTGGCGGTACGTTTCTGCCCAACCGCTAGGTTGTTCCACTCGTGCTTGTCGACCTGCAGGTCATAGAATTCTTCGCTTCCGTCGGAATATCGGATGTATCGATATCGTTCGCTTCGCAAGCTGTGATTGTTAGGGCCAAAAGTGCAGATGGCCGGTCGATCCCATTCTGCGTTCGCATCAAGTAGCAGCGGTCGCAAACTTTCTCCTTCCAAATCATCGCGAGCTGGTAGTCCACAGGTATCAAGCAGCGTTGGAAAGACGTCGATCAAGCCGACTGCTTTGCCGCACCTGGCGCCTGGTACGACACCGGGACCCGCGAAGATCATCGGTACCCGCGTCGTCTCTTCCCAGAGGCTGCGTTTCGCCCAACGGAGTTTCTCGCCCATGTGGAAACCGTGATCACTCCAAAGAACGATCAAAGTGTTCTCTGCTTCTCCGCTGGCTTCCAAACCCTCGATCAGCATTCCTACCATGTGATCAACAAAGCTGTTGGCAGCAAGATAGGCTTGCACCGCGCGACGGGACTGTTGGTTCTGGACCATCCACTTGTGCCTTGGGGCGGTGGGGTTCAAGGTGAGCTGTGTCGCGATTTCAGGTATGTCCTCGTTGTCACTGGGGATCATCGCCGGCAGGTCGACGCTCTCGAGTGGATAAAGATCAAACCACTTCTTGGAGGCGTAGATTGGGACGTGCGGAAGATGAAATCCAACGGCCAGAAAAAACGGCTGTTGCTTCGACGCCAACTTGGGGATCTCCGCTGCCGCCCACTCCGCTGTCAGATAGTCTCGTTGCTCCTCATCGGGAACGTCGACCTGTCCCCAGTCCCAGAGCGGGTGCGAGCCCGGCAACGTATAGTTGATCTTCTTGTCACCACGTCGCCATCCGGTTGATTTCTCAATGTGGTCGAACGACTCTTTGTCGGCGCTGCCATGAAAGATCTTTCCTCGTGTCGAGAGATAGTATCCGTGCCGCCGAAACGTTTGAAACATGGTCTCGTCGCCCTTGGTCGGGTCGACGGTGCGAAAGTTGGGGCCTAGGAAATACATCCCGGTGGTCGACGGAAGTTTGCCCAGAAACATGCTGACACGGGATGGGTTGCAGATGGGGGCCTGGCAGTGCGCGTTGGTGAAGGCAACTCCGCGTTTTGCCAACGCGTCGATGTTGGGAGTCTGCACTTGCGCATGCCCGCCGAAACATCCGATCCAATCATTCAGGTCATCGATGGAGATGAACAGAACATTCGGGCGGGTGTCGTCTGCCGATGCAGGTGGTGATGGACAAAACAAGCATGCGATGAACGCTAAAACGCTTAGCAGGCGGGTGATGGACTTGCCTCTGGTCATGGTGTTCTCTTCGTAGTGAAACGCAGGTCTTGCACAAAGAGTCAAAGATAGACGAAGCAAGGCCGCAACGCGAATCCGGCAATGGGAGCAGCTAGGCGGCAAAAGTGGCTCTATCATGCTACGCTTTGCAGTACTCCCGAATCGCCGGAACAGATGCCAAGCCCACAGCCAAGGATTCTTCGAATCATGCGAACCTTCCTGTCCATCGTCGTCACTAGCTTTTGCTTCGTGTTGTTCGCCCAAGAACCTGACATCGCTTCGTCGCGGATCAGCCAATACGTTCCCGTTCGACTAACGACTGACTTGGCACAATTGAGTGACGATCAAAAGAAGATGATTCCGCTGTTGATCCAAGCTGCCGAGATCATGGATCGCTGCTTTTGGTACGAGGCACATGGAAACCGCGACGACTTGTTGGAGTCCATCACCGATCCTGCGCAGCGACGCTTTGCAGATATCAACTATGGCCCTTGGGATCGGTTGAATGGAAACGAGTCTTTCGTCCCAGGCATTGGCACAAAGCCTCTCGGCGCCAACTTCTATCCGGCCGATATGACAAAGGAAGAGTTTGAGGGTGCAGATCTTGGTAACAAAGACGGTCTCTACACTTTCATTCGTCGCGATGATGCAGGCAAGCTGATTGCCGTACCTTACCGGGAACAGTTTGCGCAAGAGATGCTCGCTGCATCCGGTCTGTTGAAGCGATCGGCAGAGTTGGCCAGCGACATCGGCTTGAAACGCTACCTGATGTTGCGGGCGGACGCATTGCTGACCGATGACTACCAACCAAGCGACCTGGCTTGGCTGGATATGCATGACAACATCATCGATGTTGTGATCGGGCCGATCGAGAATTACGAAGATCAGCTTTACGGCTACAAGACTGCCCACGAATGCTATGTGTTGATCAAAGATCAGCAGTGGAGCGAGCGACTGGCGAAGTATTCGAAGTTTCTGCCGGGTTTGCAAAAGACATTGCCAGTGCCCGACAAATACAAACAAGAAAAGCCGGGAACCGATACAGAACTGAATGCTTACGACGTGATCTACTACGCCGGAGACTGCAATGCTGGCTCGAAGACGATCGCCATCAACTTGCCCAACGATGAACAAGTGCAGCTGCAAAAAGGCACTCGTCGCTTGCAACTGAAGAACGCGATGCGCGCCAAGTTTGACAAGATTCTACTGCCGATTGCGGATGAACTGATCGCCGACGATCAGCGAAAATATATCACGTTTGACGCATTTTTTAGCAACACGATGTTCCATGAAGTGGCCCACGGCTTGGGTATCAAGAACACCATTGATGGTCAGGACTCGGTCAGAGCGGCCTTGAAGGAGCATGCTGGTGCGATTGAAGAAGGGAAAGCCGATATCCTTGGCCTGCACATGATCAATCAGCTTCATCAACAAGGCGAAATCAAAGCTGACCTAGAGGACTTCTATGTCACCTTCATGGCAGGGATTTTTCGTAGCGTACGGTTTGGTGCCTCTAGCGCTCACGGCAAGGCAAACATGATTCGCTTCAACTTTTTTCGCCAGGCTGGCGCATTTGAAAAGCAAGCGGATGGAAAGTACCGTGTGAACGTTCCAGCGTTTCGGCAAGCAACGAAGGATTTGTCGGCCAAGCTCTTGGTATTGCAAGGCGATGGGAACTATGAAGCGGTTTCTGAGTTGGTCAGCGAGCAGGGGACGATCGGCACACAACTTCGATCCGATCTTGATCGTTTGAGCGAAAAGGGAATTCCAGTGGATGTTGTGTTCGAGCAAGGGATGGAAGTGCTCGGCCTGTAGTGGTTTACGTCTGATTTTGATTACTCCTATTGCACGATGGAAACATGATGCGTCTTTTGTTTTGTCTCGCGGTTGCTCTGCTCATTCCTACTCTGGGGGTAGCGGCCGATGCGCCCGGCAACAGTGAATTGGTGGTTGATGATGGCTTCGATCGAGAAGAGTTGGGGCGTGGTTGGAATTCGACGACCGGCCAATGGAAGCTTGTGGAGGGCGTTCTGAAGGGAAGTGAGCTGGAGGAGGAGAAGCACTCGGCCGCCACACGCCGTGTGCTAGTGACGGAGAATGCGGTCTATCAGATGCGGTTTCGTTTTGTTGGCGAGGGCGAGTCGTTTCATTTTGGCTTCGATCCGCTGCGCGGAAAACTAAAGAAACGCGGGCACCTGTTTTCGGTAATCGTGACTCCGGGTTCTTGGAAGATACTCAAGCACATCGACAAAGACCGTCCGAAAGAAGATCCCAACGAGACTTTGGTGGAAGCGAAGACGGAGTTCACCAACGAGCAGTGGTACACCCTGCGGGTCACGACTTGGGAGACGCACGTGACGGCAAGCATTGAGGGTAAGGAACCGTTGAAAACTTCGCATCCAACGTTTGCGATCGGCAAACCAACGCTCGTATTTCGATGCCTTGGTGACGGTGTCGAAATCGATGACCTAAAAGTCTGGAAGCAGCTTCCGTAGCGAGTTTGGTTTGGCTTCACTGGACAGCGTCGTCATCGCTGATTGGGGAAGTAGGCCTTCTTGGCGTTGGCGAACGGATAGATATTGTCGGGCATCGGTACGAAAGCGGGCACGTGATGCGAAAGGCAATGTAACTCGCCTTGCAGTTTCTTCATCGATGTCATGTTGATTGTTTTGATCGTGTGGCTCGGCATCAGTTTCTGAAAGGCTGCTCGAGCGGCCGCGATGTACTGTGGCGGGTCCCTGTCAAAAAAGGGCAACAAGATCAGATCGTTCGCGATCACAGCGTTGGTGTATGCGCTCCATGATTTTTCTTGTTGCGCTGGAACCGAAACGCGATGCACACGTAGCGGTTTGTCGCCGATCTTCACGCGTTTTAGTCGCGTCACGTTTCTTTCTAGGATGATCGTGTTGGCACGGTCTTGGCGCGGATCGACCTGAGCGACCATCACATCATTGGGCGATAAGAAGGTTGCGAACATGTCGACATGCTTCGTCTGCTCGTTCTGCAGAGGCTCCAGCACGACCAATTGGGCCAAATTGCAATGTTGCATCACGGCCTTGATCACCATCACACGCCGCTCTTGTTCGACATTCTTGATCACCGTGTCGTTCGGAAAGCGAATGTGATTGTCCTCGAAGATGCGGTTGGTCGTGATTGCGACTCCTCGCCCATTGGAAATCAAGTTCCCTCCCTGCATGGTCCAAGGGGCACGCACGTATTCGGCACGCGATCTCTTCGCCCATTGTTTGGGCAAGGCATCGTCTTTGGGACGTGAGCCTTCGTAGAAGAAGTCGATTGCTTGAGTGCCCTTCTCGGTTTGTGCAAAGATCGGGGCAAAGTCGCGAAGCCAAACCGTGTCTGTCACCATTTCGCAGAAGTAGACGTGTGGATAGTCTCCCTTCTTTTCGAGCAACCATTCCGTTGCCATTTTGATCTGCCAAGTGTCGTTGCACAGCACCATCAGGTTGACGTGGCCCGCGGTCTTCTGCGCAATCTCGACAAAAATGTGCCGGTGATGAGGCTGCCAGTCGGCCATCCCAAGCAGTAACACTCGCGTCGATTCGAACTCTGCAGACAGACGGGGATACGGTGCTGGATCGGTCCGCTGTGCGCCAACGCCACCAAACTGATCCAGTACAATGCGTACGCGATCCTCGGCTGCGGCGGACAAGCTGGTGGCGAACAGCATTGCCGTAAAACAAGAGTATCGAAGAGTCGCGTGGAACAATCAGGCACCTAGATAGATAAGCAGCAACGCAGATGTACGGTCGAATGACCAAACACGAGTCATCTCGACTACCATCCCAATTGCTCAAGTGGCAGTGTCAATTTGTTTACTGCTGGAATGTCGATTAAATCAATCAAGGGCATGATTTGCGATACTTTTGCTCGCCAATCAAGTCATTTCACCCCGAAAGCACAATTGCGATCTGTCGTCAAAATGAAACGATACCTGCCGGTCTTTCTCGCTCTAGCGTTTTGTAGCTGGATTCAAGCTGCTGAACGCCCCAACTTCGTGATCTTCGTTGCCGACGACATGGCTTGGGATGACTGCGGTGCGTACGGAAATCCGGCGGTTCGGACGCCCAATATCGATGCGTTGGCAAAGCAAGGCATGCGTTTTGATCGAGCCTATCTCACCTGTTCGTCTTGCAGTCCAAGTCGTTGCTCGATCCTGACCGGTCGCTACCCGCACTCGACCGATGCTGGCGAGTTGCATCTGCCGTTGCCCCCAGATCAAACGATGTTTACCAAGCCATTGATGGAGGCGGGCTATTGGACGGCGGCTGTCGGCAAATGGCACTTGGGGGAAGCGGTTGCCAATCAGGTTGATTATCGAAAACCTTCTCGGCCGGAATCGATGGGCGCTGCTTGGGTCGAGGCGGTTCGCAATCGTCCGATGCAAAAGCCCTTCTTCTTGTGGGCGGCTCACAGTGATCCGCATCGGGGTTACAAGCCCGGTGCAGTCGATCCGCCACATGACCCCAGCAAGGTCGTTGTCCCACCGTTCCTCCCGGACACCATGGAAGTTCGCCAGGATCTTGCGCTCTACTACGACGAGATCAGTCGTTTTGATGAACACATTGGATTGGTGCTGGAGGAGCTTTCCAGACAGGGAGTCGCAGAGAACACGTTTGTGCTCGTGATCAGCGACAATGGGCGACCGTTTCCACATTGCAAAACGCAAGTTCATGTTCCTGGTGTTCGCACTCCGTTTGTCATTCGTTGGCCTGACCGAGTTCGCGCGGGATCGATTGCGAAGCAGGTCGTCAGTACGATCGACATTGCGCCAACGCTCCTTGAGCTCGCTGGGCTTGATCCTTTGCAAAGCTTTCAAGGTCGGAGCATCGCGCCGCTACTGTCGGGCGGCAGGATTTTGATTCGTCCTTACGCGTTTGCGGAGCACAATTGGCACGACTACCGAGCCTACGAGCGATCCGTCCACAGTCAGAAGTACACCTACGTTCGCAATTGGCTAGGCAACACGCCCGGCACGCCTCCTGCTGACGCAGTCAAGAGCCCGACTTATGCGGTGATGAAGAAACTGCATGCCGATGGAAAACTCAACGCGGCTCAACAGGGATGTTTTGAGACACCTCGCGCGACGGAATTTTTATTCGATGTCGAGGCCGATCCCGAATGCCGTCTCAACCTCGTTGATCAGTCGGCACACCAGGCAGAGCTCATCAAGTTGCGAGCTGCCTTGACCGACTGGCAACGATTGACCGAGGATCAGTTTCCCGGCGAAGAACAGCTCACGCCCGACGGTTTCGACCGAGAAACGGGAGAAAAGATGATCCAAGGTTCCCATCCAAGTTTTCAGAAAGGCAAGCAGTGAGTGGCGGGTTGGCCGCCTAGCAGCTGTCGGAAACCAAAACGGCGGCGATCACCGTAGCAGCGGTTTCAATCCGATAGATTCGTTTCCCCAGATCAACCGGCGTGAAACCGCGCGCGACGGCATCCGCGAACTCATCATCGGTCCAGCCACCTTCCGGGCCAATGGCGGCCTGCACGTTCAGCGTGCCAACTTCGCTGATGCGCTGTGCATCGGGGCTGGGATGAGAGATCACACGCGTCGCATCCGGGCTCGCGTTTCCGAAATACTCCGTCGATGAGAGGGTCGGCTCGATTTGTAGCAATTGGTTGCGCCCCGATTGCTTACATGCTTCGATGATTCCTTTTCGCAGCTTCTCGAGCAACGACTCACTGGGCGGACGTTGGGTTCGGCTGGCAACGATTGGGGTGACGGATTGAACGCCCAATTCGCTGAGTCGTTCGATCAGCTCGCGCGCACGATCCGGTTTTGGGAGAGCGATTCCCAGGTGGACGTTGCAGGCAGGTTCTCGATCGACGATCGAAGCGGGCAGCGAGTCACAATGACACTCGTTGCGGGAAAGCTCGCAGATCGTTGCCTGTGATTGGCTACCTTTGCCATCAAAGAGTTCGATCTCCTCGCCGATTTTGACGCGCATGACGCGAATGGCGTGATGGGATTCCGTATCGGGAAGCGTGATCAACCCGCCGGCCGCGGGTAGTTCTGGGACGTAATATCGTCGTGTCATCTTCGGGCACAGACATTCAAGATCAGGGCAGTGGCGAGCCGATCATAACCAAATAGGCTGCGCCGTGACGCCTAACAGTTCTACCGTCTTTCGATTCGAATCAAAGACGGCTCACTTTCGAGGATGTCTGGTAAGCGATGGACTACCTCAACTACTGGTCACTTCTGGATAAGCCATTCACGGCGATCGATTCCAGTTTCTTCATGGGTGTGCCTCAGCGAGAAGCCATTGCGGGGTTGAACTACTTCATCACCAATCAGTTGGCATCAGCTGTATTGGTCGGTCCTGCGGGAAGCGGGCTGACAACGCTGCTAGCGCATCTCCAAGCCATGCGCGGATTCGACGATTGTGCTGCGGAGATGGTGTTCACCGAGGGCAGTCATGAAACACCCGAGTCGGCACAGCTGGCGCTCTGCCGGGCACTTGGATACCAGGAGCTCGATGGTGATCTGGCCGCGCGCATCGACTCGGCAATCACAGCGACGGCACAGCAGGGCTTGCAGACGGTTTGGCTGATTGATCGTTGCTCCGTCGTCACGGCTCGGATAGCGCGAGACTTGGCCAATCAGCACTCGAACCTATCCATCGTGATTGGCACAACGTCGGGTGAGTTTCTCCGGCAGATTGTTGAGTTTGGCCGCTGTGGAATGCGGATTGATTTGGCACCGCTGTCCATTGACGACGCGATTGAATTCGTACAGCACGGTCTTGAACACGCGGGCGGTTCGAGCGAGTTGTTTTGTGACAATACCGTGATTCGATTGCATGAAATGACCGGAGGCATCCTGTCAGAACTGACCGTGCTCGCAGAGACATCGTTGGCTTTAGCGGCCAGCCATTCAATGGATCGCGTCACGCCGGCGATTGTAGAGGCCGTGGAAGAGCAATCAAGTTGGGCCGCTGCCTAGCGGGGAAGGTGGCTTGCTGCCCCTTGGTTGGTAGTAGGCAAGTCGGTTGGATATAGTGGTCGGACTTTCAAGTCCCACTCCAACGCGGAAGCCTCCGAATGAAACTCGCCTGCTCGGTCTTTTTGACACTGCTCGTGCTCGCTGCCGGTACCGTCAACGCGGCTGAGAAGCCGAATGTGGTGTTTATCTTGGTCGATGATCTCGGCTGGATGGATTTGTCCTGCCAAGGCAGCGATTATTACCGAACGCCAAATATCGATCGGCTAGCCGAACAGGGCACTCGGTTTACAAACGCGTACGCCGCATGTGCCGTCTGCAGCCCCACTCGCGCGTCAGTGATGACAGGTCGTTGGCCAGCCCGAATCGGCGTGACCGATTGGATTCGCGCTCGCTTTCAGCGTGGAGGTATCGGTGAAGTCACTGAAAATCCCACCGAGTACATCGGCGGAAAGAAGAACGCAGTCTTGTGCCCACCGAATGCCTACTTCATGGAGCATGCCGAAGTCACGATGGCGGAGTTGTTGCACGACAACGGTTACAAAACGTGTTTCATCGGCAAGTGGCATCTGGGAGATCCTGCTTGGTATCCGCCTAGCCAAGGGTTCGACATCAACATTGGCGGCTGCGATATCGGCCAACCGCCAAACTACTTTGATCCTTACAAGCATCCGCGGTACAGCTTAGACAATCAAATGGCGCCGCGAAAAAAGGGCGAGTTCCTCACGCATCGCGAGGGTGATGAGGCCAGCCAATTCATTCAAGCCAACAAAGCCAAACCCTTTTTGCTTTACTACTGCCCCTATGCGGTTCACACACCGATTCAGGCGATTGAGTCAGTCGCTGCGAAGTACAAACGCGAAGGAAAGTCCGACAAGAACGCGAAGTATGCGGCGATGGTAGAAAGTGTCGATGACGCGGTTGGGATGATCGTGCAGTCCTTGATCAAAGCAAACGTGATTGACAACACATTGATCATCTTCACGTCGGACAATGGTGGTTTGCTAGGGCCGACTGACAACACGCCGCTTCGAAGTGGCAAGGGTTTCGCTTACGAGGGCGGAATTCGAGTTCCCGCGATCGCCTGTTGGCCCGGCAAGATCCCAGCCGGCGTGGTTTCCGATCAAATGGTCTCGAGTGTGGACTACTTGCCCACCGTGTGCGAAGCGACGGGCACAACGATTCCTGCTGCATCCACCATCGATGGCGTTTCTCTGATCGGCCATTTGCAGTCTGGCGGGAAACAGCAGTTGGATCGCCAAACCTTGCATTGGCATTTTCCACACTATCGACATCCCCCGGGACCATACTCCATCATCCGCGAAGGCGATTGGAAGCTGATCCATTGGTACGCCGGTCCCACCGAACTGTACAACTTGCGTGATGACCTAGGCGAAGCCAGTGACCTGGCCGGCGCGATGCCAGCGAAAGTGGCTGAGTTGAAAGAGAAGCTGATGGCAGAACTAAAACGCGTGAACGCGAAACTTCCGAAGCCGAACCCCGCGTTCGCAGCTGCCAAGTGATCTCACACGCGAAGCGTTCTATTCTTTCGGCCATTCGTCCAGTTCGAACTTCTTCTGGACGTTGGCCGTGTGCTCGCTGTAATGGCGGTCCATCTGTACCAGCAATCCGCGCAGCGTCCAATTGCTTCCTGGCGGTTTCTCGTCCAGTGGAAGGTCTTTCAACAAATAGGCGAAGCGACGGGTAAAGGCGGACACTCGTTCCATTTGTCTTGCTTCCTCCGCGCCCGTCCAATCCGCATGTGCCGCAACGTACTGCGGCGGCATTTGTTTCGGATTCAGATCGATCACCGGAATGTTCTGATCTTGACCATGAAAGATCTGTGAAAAGAAGCGAAGCTCACGCCCCATCATGTGCTCGGTGTTCCAACGTGGTGTGTGTGTTCCGTTGCTGGGGCGAAAATTCATTTGCTTGGTCGAGAGCTTTCGGAAGACACTCTGCGATGCTCGACAAGCCGCCTCCTTCGCGGCGATCAAGTCCAAGACCTCTTGGGACAGGCTTGTCGGATGATCGCTAAGTGCCACGGTCGTTTTGGATTTTTCTTGTTCGCCGTTCGCACAGGCTACGATCGTATTCTTTGTCGCTTCATCGTTGTTGCCAACAACAACGACACTCGCGTCTAGCAAATCGGCAGCGGTGGAAATTCCATTGCCGTTCCCAACGATCAATACGTTGGTGTTGCGGACCAAATCACGCTGTGCTGCGTTCAACTCTTTCGTTTCATGATCGATGTAGCTGATCCGAATTCCATCGACATCAATCACAATCAACGGCCCAAGCGTCCGCACGCGGATTGCGTTGGCGGTGTGTTGCTGGGCTTTGCTTGTCTTCGTCCAAGAAATGGAGTCGATGTTGGCGATGCGATCCAGCATTCGGTCCAATTCATGATCGGGGGCCACTGATTCTCGAATCCGACCAGCGTGCGAGTCTCCTGACGATGGATGGCGAATCAGGTCGACTCCCTGAGTGTCACTCGATTCGAAACCACTTCCGCTTGCAATCTGCACAGTCAGGTTCCACATCGTCTCGATTGAATACCCGTCTTTGACACGCCGGACCGCAACAGGGTCACCGCTCTCTGCAAACGCGTCGAAAGGCAGGCAGCCAAGGCAGAGAAGCCCAAGGGAAAGGGCGACCTGGCGGAAAGGGACTTGGAGTTTCATATTCTGTGTCACACGAATTTTGGAGGGAGGGAAGTGAATCTTAGCCGATCGAGTCATGCGAGTTGGATTTCAAGATTCCCCTGCTGCGGATCTGGTTGCTAGTTGAAATGCGGTTCCCGCGACCGGATACTATCCGGCGACGATCAAAGCACCTTCAAACTCGCGAATCAACCAACAGGATTTCGGATCATGAGAAACTTGCTTTCCTCAGCTTTAATGACCCTCTGGCTGCTGACACCACCATGTTTTGCGCAGGAGAAGGCCCAAGGTCAAACTGATCCTAAGAAGACTCAGACGGCTGTGCGGATGGGCTGTGGCCTGATGACTTTTGATACGGTCCCCGGTTGGGGACTTCGTCCAGATGGCAATTCGGCGCTTGGGCCAACCCACGGCGGTGTCGTGATCGACAAGGCAGGCAACATCTATACCAGTGCCAACGCTGGCGTCTTCATCTTTTCCCCGGATGGGAAAGTGATTCGTACCTATGAGGGGCCCAAGTACTCGAACATCCACGACATGGAGATCCGCGAGGAAGCAGGCGGCGAGTTTATCTATGCCGCACGGAACAAGGACGGGGAAGGAATCAAGTTCAATGCGCACAGTGGCGAAGTTGTCTTGAATTTGCCGTTCCCCGAGGAATCGGGTTTGGGAAAAATTAAGTTCAGCCCGACAGCGATCACGGTGGCAGCCAACGGAGACATCTTTTTGTCCAACGGCTACGCCAGCAACCACATTTTCAGGTTTGATAAGAGCGGGAAGTACCTCAGCCACTTTGGCGAGAAGGGCAACGGCATGAAGCAGTTCAACACCGCTCACGGAATGACCTTGGACACGCGTTATGATCCTCCGCGCCTGTTGATCTGTGACCGCAACCATCAGCCGAAGGGACGCTTGCTGCACTACTCGCTTGACGGGGAGTTCATCGAGGAAGTGATCACGGGTTTGGGCATGCCAACCTCGGTGTCAATTCAAGGCAACTTCGTTTCCGTTCCCGACTTGCATGGACGTGTGGTCATCCTTGATAAGACCAACACGATCATGGCCGTGTTGGGGCACAATCCTGATCCCGCCAAGGGCAAGAGTTTCAAAGTTCCTCAAGCAGAATGGATCGAAGGTGTCTTCAGTGGTACCCATGGATCCTATTGGGATGAAGATGGAAACCTGTATGTCCAAGATTGGAACATTTCAGGACGAATCATGAAGCTTGTTCGCGTTCACTGATCTCCACCTGTCTGCTCGAAATCTTTACGCCCTTCTGAGTGATCTCATGCGAAACACCTTGCTTGTTCTACTGCTTTGCGTCCCGCTGCATGCCGATGCAGACGATATTCCTGAGTTCAAGTGGCGAGCAGAAGTGATCGACGAAATCACGATTGGCTACGGCTTGAAGATGGCTGATGTCAACGGGGACGGGAAAACTGATATCGTTTTGGCCGACAAGAAAACGATTCAGTGGTATGAGAGCCCGAATTGGACCAAGCATGTCATCGCCAGCGATCTGACCAAGCGAGACAACGTCTGCATCGCCGCTAGGGATATCGACGGTGATGGCAAGTGCGAGATCGCTGTCGGAGGACAGTGGAATTACAAAGAGAGCGTGAAAGACGGGGCGGTGTTCTATCTGCATCCTTCGGATGATCGACGACAACCGTGGACACCGAAGGAGCTGCATCACGAACCTAGCGTGCATCGCATGCACTGGGTGAAAGGTCCAGCGAATGCGTTTCAGTTGGTCGTCAAGCCACTGCGTGGTCGTGGCAGCGTCGATGGGAATGGAAGCGGTCTTCGGGTTCTGGCCTACACACCGCCGCAAGGCTCAGCCCAGGACTGGAAGCATGAAGTCATCTGCGACTCGATGCACTTGTCCCACAATTTTCATCGCGTCAATTGGGATGATGATTCCGAAGAGGAGTTGATCATCGCGGGGAAGGAAGGGGTTTGGCATTTTGATCGGCCACAGGGCAGTGAAAAGTGGACGGCGACTCAGTTGACCGAGCATTTTGCCGGCGAGATTCGCGATGGTCGATTGCCCAACGGAAAGCGGTTCATCGCAACGATTGAACCCATGCATGGATCCAAGTCGGCGGTTTACGTCGAAGCGAGCGAGGGTGAACTCTGGCAGCCCATCAAAATCTTGGACGAGGCCATCAAAGACGGTCACGCGCTGGCATGTGCGGATTACTTGGGCGTTGGCTCGGACCAGATCATCGTTGGATGGCGGGCGATGAACGACCCAGGTGTTCCAGGGATCAAGCTGTTCACTCCCTTGGATTCAAGCGGAAGCCGGTGGCGCGAGACGCTGATCTCGGAAGGCGAGATTGCCGTGGAAGATATCAAGGCAGCCGACTTGAACGGCGATGGAAGAGTGGACATCGTTGCTGCGGCTCGCCAAACGAAGAACCTTGTGATCCTGTTCAACGAGACGCCAGCTCAGTAGCAGTTGCCGTTCGGAAGGATCAGCTGACGCGTCGAATCCGAATCGCGGACGCTTGACCTTGCGGCGTCACGTTGATGTTGATGAACTGATCACCAGCCGACGTGGAATTGTCCATGCACGCGTTGATGGGGCAGGCGTCATCCAGGTTCGACAGGTTGCGAATGGGAAACAATTCGCCACCGAGAGATCCTAGGCTGGCGATGGTTTCGACCATCCCCCCGCCCGCACCAAGATTGCCCATGTGGCCTTTCGCGGTCGTCACCGGAGGTTGCTCCGACGCAGCACCAAACACTTCCGCAATCGCTTCCGCTTCCTGGCGATCACAACCTAGTGTTGATAAACCGTGAGCATGGATGTGACCGATCGCTTTGGGGTCTTCTTCGCCTAAAGCTCGGCGAAGCACATTCACAAAGGCGGCTTTCAGGAAGTCCTCGCCGAAACCAGGGCCGACGGCACTGCTGCCGTAACCGACCACCTCGCCCAAAATGTTGGCGCCGCGGTTTTCAGCATGCTCAAGCGACTCGCAAACCAACGCTGCAGCGCCTTCCCCAACCACACTGCCGTCTCGACTGGCATCAAACGGGCGAGACATCGTTGTTGGATCCGATGGCTGGCTGCTCGCCAAGTCTTCTTGCAAGGACGCATGCAACGTTCGCAGTGGGTGTACTCGAGATCCTGTTGAGCCGGCGACCAGTACATCTGCGTGGCCTCGGTTGATGGTCGAGTAAGCCTCGGAAACAGCAGCTCCGGCGGACGCTTCGCGAACGGTAATGGAATTGTTCGGACCACGCAGGTCGTTGTAGATTGCGATGTGACTGGCAGGCATGTTTGGCAAGTACTTCAGCAGCCAAAGTGGATTGACCTCCGGCTTGCCCTGCTGGCCCCATTTCTCAAAATCGAATTTGCCTTCCGCATCCAAGCACTTGCGAATGCCATCCTCAAATTCCTCTGGCATCGACATGATGTAATCGCAGCCGTAGACAACGCCCGTCCGATCGCGGTCACGCAACTCTTCGGTCAATCCGGCATCCGTCAAAGCGAGCTGTGCAACGGCAACGCCCATTTGAATTTCGCGGCACATCACCTTGGAGCCTTTACGAATCGTCCGCTGGAGTTTCTTCTCCAGGGGGCCGTAGTTGGAGATGTCACCGGTGAAGTCAACGGACTCCGCACCGTGATCGATCGACATCACGCCAAGGGGAACTTGTGTCAAAGGTCGAATGCCAGAGACGCCTGCTCGCAGCGACTGCAGCAAGACGTGCGGATCATTTCCCAAAGGGCTGACCACTCCGACACCGGTGATAACGACGCGACGAGAACGATTTTCCATAGAAGCGCGAGACGCCCAAGGAGGGAAGTACCAGCGGTCTTCCAACTTCAGAAGATTCCCGCTGGGAGATTCATGCCCAGCATTCTAAACCGCTTGCGGCAGAGCTTTGAAGGGTGGACAACCGAGTGTTCTGATAGCCTTTTACTGCGACTGGCAGTCAATTCGGCAGCCAATCGCGGTTAATAGCGACCCCGATTGGCTCCACCGGGCTGGGCAGAGATCTGGGGAGCTGCCGCACTGCGGGAGGTCGTTGTCAGATTCTCCGTCGCCCGTCCGCGAAACTCTACGAACATCAACGCGTCGGCACGGCCGGCCGTTGTACCGGTCAGCATGCTCATGTTCAGCAGTGGAACGACCGATTGGTCACGCTCGGGGCTGGCCACGACACCACAGGAAAGCAGCAAGACCATGTCTGCTGGCCAGCGAAAACGTTCGTGCAGTCGCCAGCTGACAACTTGTGGGACTTCAATTCGCGTGCGGTGAATCTGATTGTTGGGCAATGGCAACTCCAAGTCGACGGGATTCAGCTTGTCGACCTGATCAATTTCTGCTTTGACCACGCAATCGATCACGCTTCCGTCAACGCTGAGCAGTGGGCTGAGTGAAAGTCGATAGCCTTCCTGCACTTCACCTGTCTCTGGCTCATAAGGTGGCCACGTGTTTGCCGCAGGGCGAACGTTGCGAACAAAGTTTCGTCCACGAGTGCTGGCCAGTTTCTCGGTTTGCCCGTTGTGAGTGATCAGGTCCAAGTCTTGAATTTGACGCGCGTCGCTTCGTTGACGCAGCATGTTCAGCACGAGCGCTGCGTTCTCCTTACTCAAGAGCCATGCTTGGACGCCCGGTGAATCGACCGTCACGTGTTGCATCAAGGTATGAGCGCGGCTCCGCCAATTCGGGTTGCCGACGGTCATCACTCGGAGGTGCATCACCTGGGGATCTTTCTCGCCTGCAACGAAACGCTCGACCACGCCGTTGACAACTTGGTGCATTTCGTTGGTGTGATAAACCTTCAGTTGATCGCGACTAGCGTTGAAGTAACCAAAGGGCTGCGTGAACCAGACGTCGGTGCCTGTCTCACGGAGGATCCAATCGACAATCGCTTGCTCTGGATGATCATGCTGAGTCAGGTACCCCGTGTAGGGCCGTAAGTCGTAGACTCTCGACTCCTGCCCGGCGTCTCGCGGCACTTCGACTTGTGTTGTGTATTGTCCGAGCTGACCGCCTGTCCGATTCGCGTTGCCTTGTCGAGGCAGCGTCGAATTCTGCATGCTCGGTGGGGTCTCAGGGTTCGATGCAACCTTTGGCACCGGTACGCTGGGCAAGGGCATTCCTTGTGCCTGCACAGCACCTGAATCGATTAGCAACGCCGCGAGGGCGACAGCAGTGAGAAGAGTAAGAAAACGCATCGATTTTGTTCCTAACCGATTTGGTACCAGCCGTTTCTAGGCAGCATCGCCCCATCTTGAGCCGAATCACTCTTGGCTATACCGGCAAACGCATTCCGGCGGCAAGACGAACAACATCGTTTCGTCCAAGCTTAGAATGCTATCAATACTCAGCGACTCTCAACGACTCTCAACGGCCCTCAACGACGCTCAGCGACGGAGTTGCTCGTTCATTTCGTGGGTGGCGGCTGCAACTGCATCTTGCCAGTTCGCATCGCCAAAGCGAGTTTGGAATTCTGGTCGAGAGTGAGCGAAGATGATATGGCGAGAGCTATTCACGATCGCCCCCAGTCCATCTTGATCGAATCCCCCCATCACGTCTTTGGCCCCACCGCCTTGGGCGCCGAAGCCAGGAACGAGAATCCAGCTACCGGGCATCGCCGCGCGCATCTCAGCCAATTGCTCAGGGTAGGTCGCGCCAACCACCGAGCCGACGGGCCCGTAGCCCGATTGACCAAGTCGCGACGAATTCAGTTCTGTCACGAGGTCTGCGACGCATTGATAGACCGATTGGCCTTCGCTCGTGCGATCCTGTAACAGGCCGCCGCCCGGGTTGGAAGTTTTCACAAGAACAAAAATCCCTGCTTCGCGTTGATCGCAGACCTCGACGAAAGGTTCGAGGCTATCGCGACCGAGGTAGGGGCTGACGGTCAACGAGTCGCTTCCCCAGGGACTGTCATCACCAAGATAGGCGTCTGCATAAGCCGTGGCAGTGCTGCCAATATCGTTGCGTTTCCCATCGGTGATCACGATCAGGCCGGCTCGTTTGGCGTGCGCGATCACATTCCCGAGGGCCACGGTACCGGCGGGGCCGAGCTGCTCGAAGAAAGCCGACTGCGGTTTGACACAGGGCACCAGGTCGGCGACCACATCAATGATCTCCGTGCAAAACTGCGTGTAGGCTGCCGCCCAGGCATCGGCGGTATCGCTCTGGACGGAATCCCGGAGGGGAGCTGGCAGCTGAGCTTTTCGTGGATCGAGACCGACGCAGGTCACCGAGCCTGTTTTTTTCACTGCTGCTGCCAATCGATCCGCAAAGCTCATTATTCAAATCCGACGATGTCCATTGGAAAATCCTTGAGCCCAGAATCTCGGTTGAAATGCATCGAAGGTCAACCATACGGGCGAATCGCACCATCAGTCATCTAGCGAACCCGATACTGCTTTTGTAGCATCATAGAGTTGAGAGGCCGATCGATAGGGCCAATCACGGGCTGTGGCGTAGTCTGGTAACGCGCTACACTGGGGGTGTAGAGATCGCAGGTTCAAATCCTGTCAGCCCGACTATCTTTCGAAACAAGCCCTTCGGCCAACAGGTCGAAGGGCTTTCTCATTGTGACGACTAGACTTGCGTCAACGAGAGTGCAGTTCAAACACACGATTTCGAGGATTCGACGTTTAGCGTCATAATCAGCCGTAACCCACCGCTGTCGAAGACTTTGCGAAAGTTCAAACGCTTTCACTGCAATGTCGATGATTTCGTGTCTGCCACGGTCAGCCACGTCGATTTCTAGCTTCAGCTCGGCTTCACGATCACGCAAGTCACGGGCAGTTTCTGCATAGGTCGTTGCATCGATTTCCTCAAGCAACAGGTGGTTGGTCAATCGCTTCTGCCGCAGGCGTACCGAAGCAAGCTCTTCCTGTAGCTGCGTTGCCTTAGAGATAGCGCAGTCCTGATCCCAACTGGTCGCCTGCCGAAGTTGTTCCCGAAAAGTGTCCCGGAACTCAACGTCTTCGACCCGGAGAGCGTCAAAGACAGCGAGCATCTGGGCATCGAGATCTCTCTCTGTCAGCCGAATTCTTGGATGTTCGCCTTTGTGGTATTTGGTGCAGCGGTAATACACGTAATGCCGCTCACCGCTCTTGGTCATTTTCGTTTTTCGCTCGCCAGTTATCGGTGAGCCACAATGATCACATTCAATCAGATCACTGGCGTACGTCATCTCGTGCTGCTTGTACACCTTTTGACCGAGCAGGCTTTGAACTCGCTCCCATAGTCGTTGCTCGATAACCGGTGTGTGAGTTCCGGAAAACGGATCATCTCTCTGAACTCTCGCCGCTCTTTTGTTTTGGATGCCGTTTCGGCAACACGAAAGATCGGCCCAACGAGTGCCTTCTCCTTCTTGCCGTATTCCAAGAACCCATTTTCTTGAACTTCTAGCGAGAACCCTTCCTGCTCTTGCTCTCTGCTACTCACTCTCGCCCACGCCATGAATCTCATTTGTCGTTTCACGCTCCGTCTCCACGTCCAATAAATCCGCTGCTTCGAGAAGTTGGCTGACTCCGAATACCAGTTGGACGGCCAAGGGTCTAGTCAGGCTGTCATTCGCACTGACACACCTCTTAGACAAGCGAACGCATCTCCTTTAGTGGCAACAGCTTAGAGTTGCGCCTGTGTCGAACTGCGACGTGGGCGATTCGTTTGTCGGTTTACCTCGTTATCAACAAAGTCTTTGTGATAGTTCAGAGTGCCGTCGGAGCTGAAATACTGTGCGGCAATCGCTTCCAAAGCTCTCGTAGGTCGGCGGGCAGTTTGCGGATGTACTTATGAATCTGATCCTCACCGACTCCCATTTTTTGGGACCACGCAAATCGAGCGTCGGCTTTATTAACTCCACTCTTCGCCCATTGAGGTAAGCGATTCTTCAAAATTGCAAGCCCTTCATTTCGATTGGAACGGCGGGCCGTCCAAGTCCACCAACTAATCAACTCCAACTTCTCGATACGATCACTTAGTAATCGATTTTCGTTGTAAGTCTTGCGTTGGGTTCTGACCCAGTCAGCGTCTTTGGTGCCACGCTTCGGTGGGTCTGGCAACTTAGATACACGGTCGTATTTGGCTTGCCAGCGGTTGACGTTAGAGGACCATTTCCACCATGGGATCTGTTCAACTGCGTTTATCTTTTCGTTTGAGAGCTTTTTCGTTTTCCCCAGAAGCATTCGATGCCCCTCGGGAGGGCAGTAAACAATAGTTGGCACGCTTTCGCCTGCGAGAATCAAGTCTAGATCTCGGAAGACCGTGCCTTTGTAGATGACAAATTCGTAGGAATAGGTTTTCACATGCCTAAGAGAGTTCCAGTAGTCGTCAAATGGAACGTGATGCCTTCGGAATTTTACTAAATGCTTGTCGTCGATGATCGGAAGATGGTCACCACGAAAGAAGTAAGCTGTAGCCAGAACTAGTCTCGTGGACCTGTCATTTCGCCCAAGCAAAAATTCAATGATCCGACCCAGTTGGTTCATGCCTTCTTCAGACGATTGCACGTGGTGTGCCTCGTCGATGAACAATGTGGTGTGGAGAAAACATGTTGCAAGCTCAGCGTCTGACAACTGCTGAAAGGCATGCGACAACGACATGTGTGGAAACCGAATCTCGAACGTCAAAGAACTTGATGTCCTGCTCAAAGCCAATACGAGACATTGATGACGCAAGTAGATTTCGAGCTCTTGTGGCCTTCCGGTGGTTCTTGCTACGAGCAAGCCTTGCCTGCTTTTTATGTGCCACCGGATCAACGGGACCGCAGTCTCTCGCTCCGAAGCGAGTTAACAAGAGTGCGAAGTTGCAGGCAATTCGTTGAATCGTCGCTGCTTGACGAAGGTCGGGACCGTCGTTGTCAGCGTTGAGCTGAAGCGAATCTTCGATCGTCAGGAGGCACCCTCGATCAGAAATGACATTTATGGTTCCTGATTGCCCTAATCCAGATTCACAGATTAGAAAAAGGTAATCTGTTGGCTTGTCGTGATGGATCACTACAAATCGTGGGCATGGCAAATCGAATTCCTTTGACAGTGAGTCCCGAGACTCTTTTGGAATCTCAACAAAAAGTGTGGGGAAAGGTTGTTCATATTCTGCATGAGTCACATTGATTTCAATTTGGCGGAGCGCCTCACATTCTTCAGCAGTAGGACATATCATCTTTGGACCAAAGGCCAACGCCTTCGACATCACGTACGGCCGAAGCAGATTGATCGATCCAGCTCGCTTCACCGCCTGAAGCCAGCTTGGAAATGGTTCTGTCAAAGGGATCTCTTTCGGCAAACACAACCGGATCTCTGTGCTAGGAGGAACCGTTGCAATTTTCTTGAACGCAAGCCAATCGTACTGCCCTAGAGTCTTAAGTGGCTCTGTGAACTCTTTTGCAACGAAATTCCGTATTGTCGGAGCTGTCATCAGGCACCTCGCCGTGGGTAGGTGTCAAAGATGTCAGCATCGGCAAGCACTTTGCTAATCGCCTTTTCGACCGACAGCCCTCGCAAAACCCATCGCAAACACGAGGCTATCGACTCGTCGCTATCTCAGCATCGATGGGCGAGAGCGACAGTTAGGAATCTCGGGGGATGACTTAGCCGGTATCCGTTACAGGCTCGTCGTGCTCGATTGGCGTTCGCTTCAACACGTTGAAGCGGTAGCAGACGCTTGGTTCACCATTGAAACGCTTGCGGCACTTCAAAAGCTTCAATTCGAGTAACGTAGACTCGGTTTCAAAAAGAAACGTTTCGTCTCGGTGGGCACTTAGCACGACACCAGTTCCTCTGCGACGGCCCGCTGGCGTGTCTTGATCTCCTGTTGGAATCAGACGCTTAGTGAGCCCCAATTTGGCAATCACATCCGCCCAGTCTTGAGGTCGCATCCATTCGTCATGATGAGCACAGCCCAGAATCCCCAACGCTTCTCTCAATGGGTCGTCGGCGGTTCTACGTTCTCCGTAGTTGCCTAGAAAGTTGGAGAACCCACTGACATCCAGAATGCCACCAATCGTCTGTGCCCAAACCGAAAACGGATGATTCACGTTCTTGTCGAGTGGTTGACCATGCGTTTGACTACGGACAAGATTTGGCACAACTATGTCATCCGATGACAACGCCCATTCGTTGGCTGCAATCCGCATGGGAAAGCCAGACGTTAAGTTGCCTCACACCGCTAAAACGAGGTGGGAAACATGAGCGTCCCACTCGGCGACGGAGGCGAGAAAAAGTTCAACTGGGCTTCTGAACTCTCGACTATCTTTCGGAGAGAACCCATCGACGTTTCGTCGGTGGGTTTTTTGCTTAAAATCGCATGCTTTCTTGCCAATTGCACTCGGTTCAAACGGTATCCAGTAGACCGAGGTTTGATGATGCAATGTTTGTGCAAGTCGTTGGCCCGCAGCAGCTTGGCATGGTTCAAACGACCTGTCGCCGCTGCAATCGCAGAGACGATTTGGTAAACTGATTATCGACAATGATTTGGAGCAGGACACGATTGGCACTAATATGAGATATTCGGATTTCGTGACAGCAGTGGTGATCTGCGCAGCCATCGGAATTGCGGGCTGCAATCGAGTTGAAAGCGAAACGACTGCTCAAACAAGTGGCTTGGGGCAGAGCAACAGCGGCAACGAAACTAACGCCTCTGCCAAAATGCAAGCTGCGAAAGACGGTTGGAAGCTGTATTCCCCACCAGAGAAAGACTTCTCTGTGATGGCTCCTGAGAAAGTGGAGGCCGCAGTCAGAGAAGATCTTGGCAAGTTTCGAGAGTATGTCTTTCGGAAAGGAGAAGCCTACATCACGGTGACCATACACACTGATCGAAAGGAGCCATTAGCTGGGAATTCGGTTGAAGAATTGAAATCCAGCGAGGATATACTCCCCGGATCGCTGGAAGACATCTCGCTTGGCGACATGCCGGGAATTGAATTCCGAACTCACGGGAGAATCGGTGAATCAATCTTTCGAGAATACTGTGCCTCAGACAATTCGAAGACTATTTCAATCCAAGTAGCCAAGGACTATGGAGGTGGTTTCAGCGAGGATGAAATCCGTTTATTCCTCGATTCGTTCAAACTGCTTCCTTGAGTCGCAAGGATGGTCGAACTGGCAGTGGATTCGTCACGCTGCCATCACCAGACGCACCACATCGCTGTCCCACTCAGCGACGGAGGCGAGAAAAAGTTCAACTGGGCCTCTGGACTCTCGACTTCATCAAACGCCGTAAATCCTTGTGATTGCGGCGTTTTTTCGTTGGTGGGCGCGGTGCCGTCAATGTTGCCCAAGTTGTCAGAATTGGACTTCAAACCTTGAGATGGCTCAGCTTTCTGGGTGCAGGTCAGGTCAACACACTCTTTATTCAATGCAGCGTGAATGCAGGGGCACTTTGACTGCAAGATTGATTCGATCGATACGGCTTACGATACTCATAGAACAGCATTTAGAAATCGAAAGCAACGACTATGAGAATCAGAAACGTCGCCTGTGCGCTCATCGCAGCTTCTTTCATCATGAGTTCACATCAACTCAAGGCGCAGGAAGCTCGGTTCGCCGTTCGCCAGACCGACGAAGGTGTGGAGCTGACAGAATCGGGCAGGCCGGTTTTG